>NZ_JBFTQY010000010.1:0-136948 GCF_056399245.1 Rhizobium sp. 01N447_2 | reverse complement strand
GTTGGTTCGTGGGAAGTAGAGGCGCAATCACCGCCCACTGCTGATCATCAAGCCAGAACTCTCCTGCCATCATCAAAACTCCCATTGCCATCACAATGAATCACAGCGATCAATTTTGATCAATGGCTTGATTGGGTTTGGAGCCTAATGCATGTCGCCCAAAAGTGCGCAGCGGTTTTGGGACAACGACATGCATAAAAACAAAGATCTAATGGGCGTCGCATGAGGCCGATCCGGCGCGACGCGCTTGAGAGGTATCGTCAGCCCTGCTTCGCGCGCAGGCGGATCACCACGTCGACATGGGCGATCTCCATGCCCTCAGGCGGTTCCGGCAGATTGGCGATCGTCAGGTTGCTGACGGGTATGTCGAGCACCTCGTTCTCGCCTTCGACGAAGAAATGGTGGTGGTCGGAAACATTGGTGTCGAAATAGGTCTTGGCGCTCTCGACGGCGAGAACGCGGATGAGACCGGCTTCCGTGAACTGGTGCAGCGTGTTGTAGACGGTTGCCAAAGACACCGGCACGCCGGCGGCAACCGCCTCCTCATGCAGTTCCTCGACGGTCAAGTGCCGATCACCCTTGGCAAACAGGAGGTCGCCGAGCGCAACACGCTGGCGGGTGGGGCGCAGGCCCGCACAGCGCAGCCTTACCTCTATTGCGATCGGGAGTGCACCCGTCATCAAAACCAACTCCGGTTATTCTGGCATAAAGCAATCATGTTTCTTTAAGCGGTATAACTTTTGCATCAGAGCCTTTCAATAGTTCAATGGGGACAGGAGCCTGATAAACGCGGCAAAAACGGGCTTTTGACGCAAATAGGTCTGGTCCCGGCCCTAGCCTTCCTGTATGCGACCACCAAATAATGGCGTAAGCCTGGTCCGGGACGATGAATGAAGTTGCCTTGCTTGTGCTTCATTTTCTGAAGAACTTGGACTACACGTTCACATCCATCGGCTTGACGCGGGGGGAAAAAGAAACTTTATGACGACCAGACAGTCCAGCTTCTCGTATGAAGAACTCATCGCTTGCGCACATGGCGAGCTGTTCGGCCCCGGCAATGCACAGCTGCCCCTGCCGCCTATGCTGATGGTTCACCGCATCACGGATATTTCCGAAACGGGCGGCACCTTCGATAAGGGCTACCTCCGGGCCGAATATGACGTTCGCCCCGACGACTGGTATTTTCCTTGCCATTTCGAAGGCAATCCGATCATGCCGGGCTGCCTCGGTCTCGACGGAATGTGGCAGCTGACCGGTTTCTTTCTGGGCTGGCTCGGCGAGCAAGGCCGAGGCATGGCGCTTTCGACCGGCGAAGTGAAATTCAAGGGCATGGTCCGGCCGCAGACGAAGCTGATCGAATATGGCATCGACTTCAAACGTGTCATGCGCGGCCGTCTGGTCCTCGGCACGGCCGACGGCTGGCTAAAGGCGGACGGCGAGACCATATATCAGGCGGCCGACCTTCGCGTCGGTCTATCGAAAGACAAGACGGCCTGAAACCGCATTTCGAGCGGCTGACGAAAACAACAAAGGTTTGATCAGATGAGACGGGTAGTTGTCACGGGTCTGGGTGTCGTGTCCTCGATCGGAAACGACGCGGCCGAAGTCACCRAATCCTTGCGGCAGGCAAAGTCGGGTATCTCCTTTTCGAGCGATTTCGCCGAACATGGATTCAAGTGCCAKGTCTGGGGCAGTCCGAAGCTCGGTTCGGCGGAACTTGCCGAACTGGTCGACCGCCGCGCCATGCGCTTCCTGTCGCAGGGCGGCGCCTGGAACCATGTGGCCATGAAACAGGCCCTTGCCGATTCCGGCCTGGAAGAGAAAGACTACGCTCAGAATGAACGTACCGGCATCATCATGGGCTCCGGCGGTCCGTCCACCCGCACCCTGATCGAAGCTGCCGAGATCACCATAAAAAACAACAGCCCGAAGCGCATCGGCCCCTTCGCCGTGCCGAAGGCAATGTCCTCGACCGCATCGGCCACGCTCGCCACCTGGTTCAAGATCCACGGCGTCAATTATTCGATCTCGTCGGCCTGCTCGACCTCGGCGCATTGCATCGGCAACGCCGCCGAGATGATCCAGTGGGGCAAGCAGGACGTGATGTTCGCGGGCGGCCACGAGGATCTCGACTGGACGATGTCCAATCTCTTCGATGCGATGGGCGCCATGTCCTCCAAATATAACGACACGCCGGACAGTGCCTCGCGCGCCTATGACGTCAACCGCGACGGTTTCGTCATCGCCGGCGGCGCCGGCGTGCTGGTGCTTGAGGAACTGGAGCGCGCCAAGGCTCGCGGTGCCAAGATCTACGCCGAAATCGTCGGCTACGGCGCAACCTCGGACGGCTACGACATGGTCGCCCCCTCGGGCGAAGGCGCTATCCGCTGCATGCGCCAGGCGCTTGCCACCGTCAAAGGCGACGTCGACTACGTCAACACCCACGGCACGTCGACGCCGGTCGGCGACAGCAAGGAAATCGGCGCCATCCGCGAGGTATTCGGCTCGAAGATCCCGCATATCCAGTCGACCAAGTCGCTGACCGGCCATTCGCTTGGCGCTGCCGGCGTGCAGGAATCGATCTATTCCCTGCTGATGATGCAGCAAGGCTTCATCGGCGAAAGCGCCCATATCACCGAGCTCGACCCAGAATTCGAAGGCGTGCCGATCGTGCGCAAGCGCATCGACGACGCGAAGATCGACATTGCCCTCTCCAATTCCTTCGGCTTCGGCGGCACCAACGCCACGCTGGTCTTCCAGCGCTATAACGGATAATAATAATATGATGGGAATCATGCAGGGTAAGCGCGGGCTCGTCATGGGCGTCGCCAACAACCACTCGATCGCATGGGGGATTTCAAAAGCTCTCGCCGCACAGGGTGCGGAACTCGCTTTCACCTATCAGGGCGATGCGCTCGGCAAGCGCGTCAAGCCGCTTGCTGCCGAGGTCAGCTCAGATTTCGTGCTGCCCTGTGACGTCGAGGACATCGCCTCGGTCGAGGCCGTCGTCGACGCGATCAAGGAGCGCTGGGGCAAGCTCGATTTCATCGTCCATGCCATCGGCTTTTCCGACAAGAACGAGCTGAAGGGTCTCTACGCCGATACGACGCGTGAGAATTTCAGCCGAACCATGGTCATTTCCTGTTTTTCCTTCACCGAGATCGCCAAGCGCTGCGCTCCATTGATGGAAGATGGTGGCGCGATGCTGACGCTGACCTATAATGGCTCGACGCGCGTCATCCCGAATTACAACGTCATGGGGGTTGCCAAGGCAGCGCTTGAGGCTTCGGTGCGGTACCTTGCTGCCGATTATGGCCCGCGCGGCATCCGCGTCAATGCCATTTCCGCCGGCCCGATTCGCACGCTTGCCGGCGCCGGCATCTCTGATGCGCGCGCGATCCTCTCCTGGAACCAGCGCAATGCGCCGCTGCGCAAGACCGTCACCATCGATCAGGTCGGCAGTTCGGCTCTCTACCTACTCTCCGACCTTTCCTCCGGCGTCACCGGCGAAATCCACTTCGTCGACGCCGGCTTCAACGTCACCTCCATGCCGACGCTGGAAACGCTGCGCAAAGCGGATGTCGAATAACCACAACTCCGTTGAAAATCAAAAGGCCGTGCGCAGATGATGCGCACGGCCTTTTTCTATTAATCGCAATGGTTCGGTATCGAGGCAGCCTAAGCCCTATTTCTTCGCCCAGAGAACCTTGAAGCGGGCATTGCGGCAGGTTTCACCGCTTTCCCTGAAATTTGCCGCCAGAACCGGCTCGTAAGGCAGGCCGCGATTGGCGACGAGCATCAGGCGGCCGCCGCCGCGAAGGGCGGATGCGGCAGTCTTGATCATTGCCTGGCCGAGCGCCGGGTCGGCGGCGTGGCCCTCGTGGAAGGGCGGGTTCATGATGACGAGGTCGTATTTATCCTTGACCGGTTCGCCCGCCAGATCGTGCCAGAAGAAGCGCGCAGGCGCGTTCGGGCAGTTCTCCGCCAGATTATCCCTGGCGGCCTCCAGAGCCGCGTGATCGGCCTCGTAGAGGTCGAGGCGGGTCAGTCCACGCGACTTCTGCGCCAGTTCGGCGGAGAGGTAGCCCCACCCGGCGCCAAAATCCGCAACGTCGCCGGTGAAATCTTGCGGCAGGCGCGAGGCAAGCAGTTCCGATCCGGCATCGATCCGGTCATGCGAGAACATGCCGGCGGTTGCATTGAAACGGCCGTCGACACGCACCGGCGACTTTGCCAGCTTGGAGATAATCTCGTCGGCATCCGCCGGCCGGCCGAACCAGAAGGCAACGCCGTGATATTTCGGCATATAGTCGACTGCGAGATTGAAACCTTCCATCCGCTTGCGCAGCGGCTGGATGCCGTCTTCCTTCGCGCCGGCAACGACGATCAGGCCGCCGAGCCGCGTGCGGGCGATAGCGGCAGCCAGATTGGCCTCGTTCTCGCCCTTGTGCTTGGTGCAGAGCACCAGAGCGGCATCGTAGTCCTCGCCGTCGATCTCCGGCTTCGCCTCGATCCGCTGCGCCAGCAGCTGCCGATAGAGTGGCCGGAAGCCCTGGACGGCGCTGAGCGAGGCGGCGAAGCCTTCCGGCAACGCAAAGCCTGCCTCGGCGCCGAGGAAGAGCACGCGCTCGCCCTCGCCGGGCGCCTCGACTGTGCCGCTGGCAAAGGGATGGAACAGGGTCTTCAGCGTCTCGCTGCTCATGGTCTCGTCTCGTCTTAAAGCATGTCGCGCAAAAGTGTTCAGCGGTTTTGCGAGCACGACATGCGCCAAACCGAAGACCTGAAGGGCGGCAAGCGAATCTGAAAGATCGCCTCGCGCTTCAGGATACAAAAAAGGGCGCGGAAGCATTCCCGCGCCCGGTATTAAATCTGGAAGGCGGCTTATTCGGCCGCTTCTTCCTTCTTCTTCTCGTTCGCAATTTCCTGGCCGGTGGCCTGGTCGACGACCTTCATCGACAGGCGAACCTTGCCGCGTTCGTCGAAGCCGAGCAGCTTGACCCAGACCTTGTCGCCTTCCTTGACGACGTCCTGCGTCTTGGCAACACGCTCGGAAGCGAGCTGCGAGATGTGGACGAGGCCGTCGCGGGCGCCGAAGAAGTTGACGAAGGCGCCGAAGTCGGCGGTCTTGACGACCGTGCCTTCGTAGACTTGGCCAATTTCAGGCTCGGCAACGATCGAGTGGATCCACTTGCGGGCCGCTTCGATTTCCTTGCCCGAAGACGAGGCGATCTTGACGGTGCCGTCGTCCTCGATGTTGATCTTCGCGCCGGTCTTTTCGACGATTTCGCGAATGACCTTGCCGCCCGAGCCGATGACTTCACGGATCTTGTCGACCGGGATGTTCATGACTTCGATGCGCGGAGCGAATTCACCGAGCTGACCGCGGCTTTCGGTGATGGCCTTGGACATTTCGCCGAGGATGTGGGCGCGACCGCCCTGGGCCTGGCCAAGTGCGACCTTCATGATCTCTTCGGTAATACCGGCGATCTTGATGTCCATCTGCAGCGACGTGATGCCGTCGGCGGTACCGGCGACCTTGAAGTCCATGTCGCCGAGGTGGTCTTCGTCACCGAGAATGTCGGACAGGACAGCGAAGCGATCGCCTTCCAGGATCAGACCCATGGCGATACCGGCAACCGGCTTTGCCAGCGGAACGCCGGCGTCCATCAGAGCGAGCGAGGTACCGCAGACAGTCGCCATCGAGGACGAGCCATTCGACTCGGTGATCTCGGAGACGACGCGCAGCGTGTAGGGGAACTGCTCGACCGTCGGCAGCATCGGACGGATCGCGCGCCATGCGAGCTTGCCGTGGCCGATTTCGCGGCGACCCGGGGAACCCATGCGGCCGGTCTCGCCAACCGAGTAGGGAGGGAAGTTGTAATGGAGCAGGAAGCGCTCCTTGTACATGCCCGTCAGGCTGTCGACATACTGCTCATCTTCGCCGGTGCCGAGGGTGGCAACGACGATCGCCTGCGTTTCACCGCGGGTGAAGAGCGCCGAACCGTGCGTACGCGGCAGAAGACCGACTTCCGAAACGATCGGACGAACGGTCTCAAGGTCGCGGCCGTCGATGCGGCTCTTGGTGTCGAGGATGTTCCAGCGGACGATCTTCGCCTGCAGGTGCTTGAAGATCGCGCCGACTTCTTCGGCCGTGTACTTGGCTTCGCCTTCCTCGGGGAGGAAATGCGCCTTCACCTTCGCCTTGACGGCGTCGACGGCGGCGTAGCGGTCGGCCTTCTGGGTGATCTTGTAGGCATTGCGCAGTTCACCTTCGGCAAGGCCGAGCATCTCGTTTTCGAGAGCGGAGTAATCTGCCGGCTGGAAGTCGCGCGGCTCCTTGGCGGCAACTTCGGCGAGCTTAATGATCGCGTCGAGAACCGGCTGGAAGCCCTTGTGGCCGAACATGACGGCGCCGAGCATGACGTCTTCGTTGAGTTCCTTGGCTTCGGATTCCACCATCAGCACGGCGTCATAGGTACCGGCGACGACGAGGTCGAGGCTCGATTCATCCATCTCGTCGAGATGCGGGTTGAGAACGTATTCGCCGTTGATGTAGCCGACGCGCGCACCGCCGACCGGGCCCATGAAGGGAACGCCGGAGAGCGTCAGCGCAGCCGAGGTAGCGACCATCGACAAGATGTCCGGATCGTTTTCGAGGTCATGCTGGATAACGGTAACGACAACCTGCGTGTCGTTCTTGTAGCCTTCCGGGAAGAGCGGGCGGATCGGGCGGTCGATCAGGCGGGAAACCAGGGTTTCCTTTTCACTCGGGCGGCCTTCGCGCTTGAAATAGCCGCCGGGGATCTTGCCGGCTGCGTAGGTCTTTTCCTGGTAGTTGACGGTGAGCGGAAAGAAGTCCTGGCCGGGCTTCGGCGACTTGGCCGAGACGACGGTGGCGAGAACGACGGTTTCGCCGTAGGTGGCGAGAACCGCGCCGTCGGCCTGACGGGCGATCTTGCCGGTTTCGAGCTTCAGCGGGCGGCCGGCCCACTCGATTTCCACTGTGTGTGTATCAAACATCTCTTGTCCTTCAATGCGGGAGCACGCGCCATCGCCGATATCAAGGCGCAGCGCACAGTCGACCGCAATCAATGTGACGTATCACGGGCAAGACAACGGGAGGCTTTTCATCTTCGGCTTCCTCAGGAGTTCTTGAGAAACCGGGCCAAAGCTCATTGACAAGCCTTGGCCGAAAGCATCCGGCAATCCTGCCCCATGACAGGTCAACGGTTGGTTTGGCAGATCCGGCCCATCCGGGCCTGCCGGTCTTTCCACCGCGTAAAATAGGGCGCGGCTGGAACATTTCATCGGGAGCCGTGTCCCGAAACACATCCGGCGGGCGCTTGGGAAAGCGCCCGCCGGATAATCTTAGCGGCGGATACCCAGGCTGGTGATCAGCTTGGAATAGCGGCCTTCATCCTTCTTCTTGAGATAATCAAGAAGCGAGCGGCGGCTCGAAACCATCGTCAGCAGGCCACGGCGGGAATGGTTATCCTTCTTGTGGTCCTTGAAGTGTTCGGTCAGGTTGTTGATGCGCTCGGTCAGGATCGCGACCTGGACTTCCGGAGAACCGGTATCGCCTTCAACGGTCGCATATTCCTTGATCAGCGCAGACTTGCGCTCAGCAGTGATCGACATCGGGTGATCCTTTCTAAGAGGAGGAGATAGAGTCGCCAAAAGCCGGGATGTCGTCCAGCTTTGGCCGTGAATGCGAGCAGGCGAACCTGACGCTGGCGCTGCCTATAAACCAAATAAGCAGCGATGGAAAGAGGGGAGCTCCCGCAGCGGTTTTCAGCGGCCCGCCATGGCGTCCCAGATCATTGCATCGTAGCCCGCGGGATCCTGCAGCATGGCGAAATGGCTGGCGTCTTTCAGGATCACCAGCTTGGCGCCCGGAATGTCTTTCGCCATCATCTCCGTATGGTCGAGCTTTACGGCCTCATCATGGTCGCCGATGGCGAGCGTGACCGGCACCGCGATCTTTCCAAGATCCGCTGCCGTCCAGGCCGGCTGGGTCTTCCACATGTGGGAAATCTGTTTCACGAAGGCGTCGTACTCGTTCGGCGTCGGCGACAGCTTCTTGTAATATTCGCCGGCGACGTTGATGTAGTCGTTGAAGGTCTTGTTGCTCATCACGTCAGCCTTGAGGCCGTCGGTCGTGACGTTTGCCGCGTGGGCAATGACGCGCATCAGCTTCTCCGGATGTTTCATCGCCATGTCGATGCCGATGATTCCGCCATCCGACCATCCCACAAGTGTCACCTTGTCGATCTTCAGATAGTCGAGAAGCGCGACGTAGTCAGACGTCATCAGGTCGTAACCGAAGGGCTGCTGGCTGCGCGTCGAGCGCCCATGTCCGCGGCTGTCGGCAACGATGACCAGGTGATCCTTGGCAAAATCGGCGACCTGGTGACCCCAGACGTCGGCATTTCCAAGTCCGCCATGGATGAAGAGGATCGGCTCGCCTTCGCCATACTCTGCGTAATACATCTTGATGTCGTTCACATCGGCCATGCCGCTCGTCTTTGCCACCGGCATTGAAGGAAAGGCCGGAAGCTCGGCCCAGCGCTCGGCGGATTGAGCGCCGGCGACGGCAAGCAACATCGAAAAGAACGTCAGGATTGCGATAACAATTCCGCGCATAGTCTTCCCCCTGTCGGGCCGCCATGGCCCGACAGGGAAAATACCGCATTGCTGCCGGCTGACAATCTCTGTCGTTGTCAGAAAGCCAGATAGGCTCAGCCGAAAACCCGCTTCGGGCGAAACTCGCCCTGGCCGATCTCGCCGATCGCGATTAGCCTGCCGCGGGCCGTCGCATAGGCTTCGCTTTCGGCAACCGGCGCATCGCGGCCACGCACCAGGATCGGGTTGCCCATCTTCAGCCGGTGCGCCTGGTCGTCATTGATGACGAGATGGGGCAGGGAGGATAGCGCTTCGCAGGTGTTGATCAGCAGCGCGTCGAGGGCCGCCAGGCGCTCGTCCATATCCTCGATTGATTCCAGTGCCACGAGATCCGCGAGCGGCACCATGGCCTCTTCCGCGAAAGGCGCGACGAAGGTGCGCCGCAGCCCGGACACATGGCCGTAGCAGCCGAGCTCGCGCCCGAAATCGCGCGCCAGCGCCCTGACATAAGTACCCTTGCCGCATTCCACTTCGAAATGCGCGCTATCGGCGTCCGGGCAGGCGAGCAAGGTCAGCCGGAAGATATCGACCTCACGCGAGGGGATTTCGACGGTTTCGCCTTCGCGCGCCAGATCATAGGCGCGTTCACCTGCGATCTTGATAGCGGAAAACTGCGGCGGCACCTGGCTGATGGTACCGATATATCCAGGCAGGATATCGCGAATCTGCTGTTCGCTCGGGCGTTTGTCCGAACTCTTGGTCACCTCGCCCTCGAGATCGTCGGTCGCACGCTCCTCGCCCCAGCTCACCGTGAATTCATAGATCTTGCGGCCGTCCATCACGTAGGGAACGGTCTTCGTCGCGTCGCCGAGCGCGATCGGCAGCATGCCGGAGGCGAGCGGATCGAGCGTGCCGGCATGACCGGCCTTCTCAGCCTTATAGAGCCACTTGATCTTGGAGACGGCTTCCGTCGAGCCGAAATCCACCGGCTTGTCGAGGATCAGCCAGCCGGAAATCGGCCGGCCTTTGGGTTTGCGTGGTTTGGACATGCGTCTCTTCTGTTTATTGTTCGTCATTATCGCCGTCGAGGTCGCGGCTCACCTCGGGCGAACGCAGCAGCTCGTCGATCTTCTTGTAGTTGTCGAAGCTGGTATCGTCGCGGAAGCGTACCTCCGGCATGTATTTCATCTGCCGAAGCTGCGGCCCGAGCCGGCCGCGGATGAATCTTGCATGACGGTTCAACGCCTGGATGACGATGCTGTGGTCGGAAACGCCGAGCGGCGTCACATAGGCGGTGGCGATCTTGAGGTCCGGCGACATGCGCACTTCCGAGATCGAGATCACGGTCGCCTCGATGACGTCGTCACGCACTTCGCCGCGCTGCAGCACCTGGGTGATAGCGGCGCGAACCTGTTCGCCAATGCGCAGCATGCGCTGCGAAGGCGCGGAAGAAGTTACTCTGGTCATTGTTATCTCTATTTGCCGATGCGGCTGGGAATCGAACCCGTCAAAGGAGAGCGTCCATGACTCTTTTGGTCGAAAAGGTCAAGTCGACAGATGCCCGAAAGCCATCCGCCGGCTGGCGGATGGCTTTCGGAAAGTTCAGGCGCAGCAGTTTAGAGCGTGCGCGTGATATGCTCGACGCGGAAGCACTCGATGACGTCGCCGGCGCGCATGTCCTCGTAGTTTTCGAAGGCCATGCCGCATTCCTGACCCATCGGCACTTCGGACACTTCGTCCTTGAAGCGCTTGAGCGTCTTGAGCTTGCCTTCGTGAACGACGACGTCGTTGCGAATGAGGCGGACGCCTGCACCACGTTCGACCTTGCCTTCGACGACACGGCAGCCTGCGACCTTGCCGACCTTGGTGATGTTGAACACCTCGAGGATCTCGGCATTGCCGATGAAGGTTTCGCGCCGCTCCGGAGACAGCAGGCCTGACATCGCTGCCTTCACGTCATCCACGAGGTCGTAGATGATGTTGTAGTAGCGGATTTCGATGCCTTCGCGCTCGGCGAACTGGCGTGCCTGCGTATTTGCACGAACGTTGAAGCCGATGATGGCCGCGTTCGAGGCTTCAGCGAGCGAGATATCCGACTCGGTGATGCCGCCGGCGCCCGAATGGACGATGCGGGCGCGGACTTCGTCGGTGCCGAGCTTCTCCAGCGCGCCGGCAATCGCTTCGATCGAGCCCTGCACGTCACCCTTGATGACCAGCGGGAACTCCTTGATGCCGACGCTCTGGCGCTGCATCATCATCTGTTCCAGCGAACCGCGCTGTCCCGACTGGCGGGCAGCCGCCTTGTCGCGGGCCAGACGCTGACGATATTCCGAGATTTCGCGGGCGCGGCTTTCGCTTTCGACGACGGCGAACTTGTCGCCTGCCTGCGGCGTGCCGGACAGACCGAGAACCTCGACCGGGGTCGCGGGGCCGGCTTCCTTCACATGGTCGCCCTTGTCGGTGACGAGGGCGCGCACGCGGCCCCAGACGTCGCCGGCAACGATGATCTGGCCCGGACGAAGCGTACCCTTCTGGACGAGCACGGTCGCGACCGAACCACGGCCACGATCGAGCTGGGCTTCAATRACCGTTCCTTCCGCGGTCCGGTTCGCATTGGCCTTGAGATCGAGAATTTCCGCCTGCAGCAGGATCGCCTCGAGCAGCTTGTCGAGGTTCTTGCCGGTCTTGGCCGAAACCTCGACGTCAAGCACTTCGCCGCCCATGGATTCCACGAAGACTTCGTGCTGCAGCAGTTGGTTACGGACCTTCTGCGGATCAGCCTCGTGCTTATCGACCTTGTTGATCGCCACGATGATCGGAACACCGGCCGCCTTGGCGTGGTTGATCGATTCGATCGTCTGCGGCATCACGCTGTCGTCGGCTGCGACGACCAGGATCGCGATGTCGGTCGCCTGCGCACCGCGGGCACGCATTGCCGTGAAGGCGGCGTGGCCGGGCGTATCGATGAAGGTGATCTTCTGACCGTTCTGCTCCACCTGATAGGCGCCGATATGCTGGGTGATGCCACCGGCTTCGCCGGAGACCACGTTGGCATGGCGGATGGCGTCGAGCAGCGAGGTCTTGCCGTGGTCGACATGGCCCATGATGGTAACGACGGGCGGGCGCGAAACCAGTTCGCCATCGTCGTCGGACACGTTGAAGATGCCGAGTTCGACGTCGGATTCCGACACGCGCCTGACCGTATGGCCGAATTCGCCGGCGATGATTTCGGCAAGGTCGGCGTCGATGACGTCGCCCGGCTTCATCATCTGGCCTTCCTTCATCAGGTACTTGATGACGTCGACGGCGCGTTCGGACATGCGCTGCGACAGTTCCTGAATGGTGATGGTCTCGGGCAGAACCACTTCGCGGGAGATCTTCTCGCGGGTTTCCTGCATCTGACCGCGGCGGAACTTCTCCTGCCGGCGACGCATCGCCGAGAGCGACCGACCGCGGGCATTGTCCTCGCCGTCCACATTGGCGGTGGTGATCGTCAACTTGCCGCGGCGGCGCTCTTCATCCGTCTTCGGACGAGTCGTGACCGGCTTTGCGGGTTCCGGGCGAACGACGCGGCCACGGACAGGACCGCCGCGCGCTGCGCCACGATCGTCTTCTTCCTTTTCTTCGCGACGGCCGCGAACGGCCCCAGGGACGGCAGCGCCGGGTGCCGGACGGGCAGCAGGTGCTCCAGCCGCATCGGGCCGGCGTGCGGCCGGTGCCGACGATGCGGGCTGCGGCGGTCGTGGCGCGTCGGAGCGTGCTTCGGCCGGAGCCGGTTCTGCGACTGCGGGTTCAGCAACAGCGGGTGCCTCGGCCTGCCGGATAGCCTCTTCAGCGGCCCTGCGGGCAGCTTCTTCCGCTTCGGCTGCCTTGCGGATCACCTCTTCGGCGGCACGGCGCTTTTCTTCCTCGGCGCGGCGGATCGCATCCTGGGCGTCACGCGCCTGGGAGTCGGCAAGCGCGCGGCGGCGGGCGTCCATCTCTTCCGGCGACAGATGGTTCAGCACCACCGGGCGCGGACGATCGTTCTGGCGCGGCGGCTGGTGGGACTGCTGCGGCGGACGCTGGTTCGTCTGGTTGTTGTTGCCCTGCTGAACCCGCGGAGCCGGCGTCGGCTGCTGCGGACGCGCCTGCACGGGTGCGGGCGCCGGTTCGGCTGCGCGGACGGGGGCCGGCGGAGCGACGGGTGTGATCGGCTTTTCGTCTTCCGGGCGCATCGGGCGCCGCTTACGGGTCTCGACGACGACCGCCTTGGTGCGACCTCGACCCATATCCTGGCGAACGGTGCCCTGGCTCATCCCCGATGGTTTCAGGGTGAGTGTCTTTTTGCCCGCTACGCTGATTGTCTTGTCGTCGTTACTATCGGTCATTCGTTCCCGTTCCTTCGGACAGGGAGCGATGACTAGATCAGACCCTGTCGTTCAATACTGTCGATCAATGAGTATGGGACCGGCCGATGCCGGTGACCGCCTCATTGTTTTTGCCGGCCAGCGCCGCCCGCTGCCCGGGACTGACCGCCAATACGGTACTGTTCGAGCATCTTTGCGCGCTTCACTACACCTTCACCCGCCTGCCCTGCAAGCACTGCGGCATGGATAAAAGCATTCTGGCCCATCAGGCCTTCCATTTCGCTCTCCGAGAAGAGACGGAAGGAAGGTATCTCCTCCTCGGTCTCCATTCCGAGGTGCCAGGCCTTGCGGGCCTGGTCGATTTTCCGGACGCCGTCGTCCGCTGCACCAGTCGCGTGGAACACCGCAAGGGCTGCTCCGCTTCTGACCGCGGCATCCACTTTCGAGGACCCGCTGACGAACTGGCCGGCTTTCCGCGCCATGTTCATCATCTGCATCAATTGCGCCGCGAGCAGCCGATCGACACTCGCGCCGAGATCGTCCGCCGCCTTTACATCCGTCTTCAGCGCGCGGGCGAAGAGCTTCTTCGCCACTGCCCTGTCGACCAGCGACCGGTCGATCTTCACCCAGCATCCGCGTCCCGGAAGCTCGCGCTTCAGGTCGGCGACAACTGTTCCATCGGGAGCGGCGACGAAGCGGATCAGCTCTTCCGGCGATCCGCTTTCGCGCGTCACGATGCACATGCGTCCGTTCACGTCATAACCTGCAAGATCGTCGTCCTCGAGAGGAGCGTCCGGTTCATGCGCGGTCATCATGCTTCTTGTTCGGCTTCGGTGACCTCTTCTTCGGTCCCCTTATCCAGGTCCTCTTGCGTGATCCAGCCAGCCGAAAGGCGGGCCTGGACGATCATCTGTTCTGCTTCGACGCGCGAGACGTCGAACTTCGAGAACAGGCCCTCGAACTTCTTCGTTTCGCCGTTCTTGCGTTCCGACCAGCCGACGAGATCGTMGGCAGCGCAGCCGGCAAAGTCCTCGATCGACTTGATGCCGTCTTCGCCGAGCGCCACCATCATCTGGGCGGTCATGCCGTTGATTTCACGCAGTTCGTCCTGGACACCGAGCGCCTTGCGCTTCTCGTCCATCTCGGCTTCGAGACGCTCGAGGAATTCGCGGGCGCGCTGCTGGATTTCCTGCGCCGTCTCCTCGTCGAAACCGTCGATCGAAGAGATTTCGTCGAGATCGACATAAGCCAGTTCTTCAACCGCGGCAAAACCTTCCGAAGCCAGAACCTGGCCGACCATCTCGTCGACATCGAGCGAATCCATGAACAGGTTGGTGCGCTCGTTGAATTCCTTCTGGCGGCGTTCCGATTCCTCGGCCTCCGTCATGATGTCGATATCCCAGCCGGTCAGCTGCGAGGCGAGGCGGACGTTCTGGCCGCGACGGCCGATCGCAAGCGACAGCTGCTCGTCGGGAACGACGACTTCGATACGCTCGGCATCCTCGTCGAGAACGACCTTGGCGACTTCGGCCGGCTGCAGGGCATTGACGACGAAGGTCGCCGGGTCCTGCGACCACGGAATGATGTCGATCTTCTCGCCCTGGAGCTCGCCGACGACGGCCTGAACGCGCGAGCCGCGCATACCGACGCAGGCGCCGACCGGATCGATCGAGCTGTCGTTCGAGATCACCGCAATCTTGGCGCGCGAACCCGGATCGCGGGCGACCGACTTCACCTGGATGATGCCGTCGTAAATCTCCGGCACTTCCATGGTGAAGAGTTTCACCATGAATTGCGGATGCGTGCGCGACAGGAAGATCTGCGGGCCGCGCTGCTCGCGACGGACATCATAGACGTATGCACGGACGCGATCGCCATAGCGGACGTTTTCGCGCGGGATCATTTCGTCGCGGCGGATGATGCCTTCGCCACGGCCGAGATCGACAATGACGTTCCCGTATTCGACGCGCTTGACGGTACCGTTGACGATTTCGCCGACGCGATCCTTGAATTCGTCGAACTGGCGGTCACGCTCGGCTTCGCGGACCTTCTGGACGATCACCTGCTTGGCCGACTGTGCGGCGATACGGCCGAAATCCATCGGCGGCAGCGGATCGGCGATGAAGTCGCCGAGGGCGGCGTCCGGGTTGCGGTCGCGGGCAAGTTCCAGCGGGATCTGCGTCGAATAATCCTCGGCCTTGTCGACGACTTCGAGCAGGCGCTGCAGACGGATTTCGCCGGTCTTCGGATTGATGTCGGCCCGGATGTTGGACTCGGTGCCGTAACGGGAGCGTGCCGCCTTCTGGATGGCATCGGCCATTGCGGCCAGCACGATCTCGCGGTCGATGACTTTTTCGCGCGCCACTGCATCTGCGATCTGCAGAAGTTCGAGCCGGTTCGCACTGACTGCCATTGTCTTGTTTCTCCGTCTTTACTCGCCGGGTTCCCGTCCCTAGAGCGGTCTGTTGATCGGTTATTCTTCGTCTTCTGCGTCGTTCTGGTTGGCGGCCTGGGCTTTCGCCAGCTTGTCGGCGCGCAACGCATCGCGGATCAGGTCGTCGGTCAGAATGAGCTTCGCATCGCTAAGCGCCGTGAAGGGAATGGTGACCTTCTGCTCTTCCCCATAGGCAACCTGGTCACGCTCAAGCGTGAAACCATCTGCGCCTGCTTCGACGATCTTGCCGCGGAAGCGCTTGCGATTGTCGATCAAGATCGACGTCTCGCATTTCACAAGGTGGCCCTGCCAGCGGACGAAATCGGATTTCCGCACCATCGGACGGTCGATGCCGGGCGAAGACACTTCCAGATGATACTCTTTATCGATCGGATCTTCCACATCGAGGACGGGAGAAATCGCCATCGAGACTTCTTCGCAATCCTGAACCKACATCGTGCCGTCGTTGCGTTCGGCCATAACCTGCATCGTCGCGCCGTTCTGGTTCAGCATCCGGACGCGGATAAGCCTAAAGCCGATGCCGACGAGAACGGGTTCGATGATATCGGCAAGACGCTGGTCGAGCCCGGTTTCGGTAATCAGCCGCGGCTCAAGTTCGTTGTCTGCGTTTGTCATGTCCGACAAGCGGTGCGCTCCTCGCAATTTCATGCTGTTTAAGCGATCGCGGTAATAAAAAAGAGCGGGTCCTTGCGGCCCACTCTTCATCAAGCGATCAAGAATTTGAGAGGCATATAGTCGGGTTTTTCCGAAATTGCAAGGTCTGCGACCGATTCGGCCAATTCGCTTCCGGCGACGTGATGAGGCCTATGGCCAGCGCCGGTCTTGCGCATATATTGCCGTTGGCGCGCAATAACAAAAGCGGGAGAAATCGTGGCCTACACTTCGTCGACATTGGCGCCTTTGCGGCACGATACCTACCGCACCATCTGGTTTGCGAGCCTTTCTTCGAATTTCGGCGGCCTGATCCAGGCGGTCGGCGCCGCCTGGATGATGACGACGATCACCGCCTCGGAGGACATGGTCGCGCTGGTGCAGACCTCGACGGCGCTGCCGATCATGTTGTTTTCGCTGATATCGGGCGCTCTGGCCGACAATTATGACCGCCGCCGGGTCATGCTGACGGCGCAGTGCATGATGCTCACGGTCTCGGCGCTGCTGACGGCCTCCGCCCTTCTCGGCTGGATCACGCCCTGGCTGCTGCTCTTCTTCACCTTCCTGATCGGCTGCGGCACCGCGCTCAACAATCCCTCCTGGCAGGCCTCGGTCGGCGACATGGTGCCGCGCGCCGATCTGCCGGCTGCGGTCACGCTGAACAGCATGGGTTTCAACATCACCCGCAGCGTCGGCCCGGCAATCGGCGGCGTCATCGTCGCTGCTGCCGGCGCGGCCGCGGCCTTTGCGGTGAACACGCTGAGTTACCTCGCCTTGATCTATGCCCTGCTGCGCTGGCGGCCAGCCGCGCCCGTCTCGACCCTGCCGCGCGAGGCGCTCGGCAGCGCCATCTTTGCCGGCCTGCGTTATGTCTCRATGTCGCCCAATCTCGAAAAGGTCCTTGTCAGGGGACTGCTCTTCGGCATCGGCGCCAGCTCGATCCTGGCGTTGCTGCCGGTGGTCGCCCTCGATCTCGTTGCCGGCGGCCCGCTGACCTATGGTTTCATGCTCGGCGCCTTCGGCATCGGCGCGATTGGCGGTGCGGTGCTGAATGCCAGGCTTCGCCAGGTGCTTTCCAGCGAGATGATCATCCGCTTCTCCTTTGCCGGCTTTGCACTGAGTGCGGTCATCGCAGCCTTCAGCCCGAGTGCCGTCCTCACCTCTGCCGGGCTGCTCGTTTCCGGCGCCTGCTGGGTCTCCGCACTTTCGTTGTTCAACACCATCGTCCAGCTTTCGACGCCGCGCTGGGTGGTTGGCCGGGCGCTGTCGCTTTATCAGACAGTCACCTTCGGCGGCATTGCCGGCGGCAGCTGGCTGTGGGGCGTCGCCGCCGATCGCTATGGCGTTGCCGATGCGCTGCTGATGTCATCCGTCGTCATGCTGCTCGGCATCGCCATCGGCCTGCGTTTTTCGATGCCGGCCTTCGCCTCGCTCAATCTCGACCCGCTGAACCGCTTCACCGAACCGGCCCTCAGTCTCGACATCACACCGCGCAGCGGGCCGATCGTCATCCAGGTCGATTACGAGATCGCCGATGAGGACCTTGCCGAGTTCATGGAGCTGATGGGTGAACGCCGCCGTATCCGCATCCGCGACGGCGCCCGCAACTGGGCGCTGATGCGTGATCTCGAAAATCCCAGCCTTTGGACGGAAACCTACCACACGCCGACCTGGGTCGAATACATAAGGCACAACCAGCGGCGCACGCAGGCCGATGCCGAAAACACCGACAGGCTGCGTGCGCTTCACCGCGGTGAAGGTCCGCTGCATGTCCACCGCATGATCGAACGCCAGGCCATTCCGCCGGGTGACGACGTCTTCCACAAGGCGCCGATCGATCTGCATCATTGAGACTAGCTAGCAGAGATCAAAAATGTATAGATTCAGGCTCGCCCGCCAATCCGATCTTGCCGCCATCATCCGGCTTCTGGCCGATGATGATCTTGGCGCCAGCAGGGAGATCGTTTCGGATCCTGTCGACGCGCGTTATCTCTCGGCCTTTGCGGCGATTGAGGCGGACGCCAATCAGCTTCTGGCCGTCGCAAGCGATGCGGCCGATCTGGTCGTCGGCTGCCTGCAGCTGAGTTTTGTTCCCGGTCTTTCGAGGACGGGCATGTGGCGCGGCCAGATCGAAAGCGTGCGTGTCGCAAGTGATCTTCGCGGTTCTGGCCTCGGCTCTGAATTCATCGAATGGGCGATCGCCCAATGTGCCGAGCGCGGTTGCGGATTGGTGCAGCTGACATCGGACAAGACGCGGGGGGACGCGATCCGCTTCTACGAGAGGCTCGGTTTCGTCGCCAGCCAT
The DNA here is from genome assembly GCF_056399245.1 of Rhizobium sp. 01N447_2. Classification (NCBI taxonomy): domain Bacteria; kingdom Pseudomonadati; phylum Pseudomonadota; class Alphaproteobacteria; order Hyphomicrobiales; family Rhizobiaceae; genus Rhizobium; species Rhizobium sp. 01N447_2. The sequence goes on along the minus strand of NZ_JBFTQY010000010.1, from coordinate 118,566 downwards.
GAAGGTTTGAAACGCAACCTCTGAAGCCGGTTACTTCAGCTTGCCCTTCATCGTGGCCTCGGGAAAACATGTCGGCTTCATGCCGTTCTTTGCCTGCCACTGGCCGATCGAACGCCGGGTCTTGTAGCCCGGCAGGCCGTCGGAGCCGCCGACATCATAGCCCTGCCGTTCCAGCGCCTTCTGCATGGCGGCGACATCCGAGCGCAGCATCTTGCCGACATCGCCCCATCCACCCTGGAAGGCGCCGCCATTATAGGCGATCCGGTCGGCGAGGTTGCCGATATAGAGCGCGTAGAGATCGGAATTATTATATTCCTTGATGACGTAGAAATTCGGCGTGACGATGAATTCCGGTCCGTCGCGGCCGGCCGGCACCAGCATCATGCCCTCAGCCTTCATCTCGCCTGAGGGAAAGCCCTTGCCGGAGATGCGGTCGATGCCGAGCGAGGCCCAGTGCGACAGCGGCTTTGCCAGATCGGGTCCCTCCTGTGCGCAGGAGACCGCCTCCGGTATCGACACCTCGAAGCCCCAGTCGCGGTCGCGCTGCCAGCCTTTCTTGACGAGGTAATTGGCGATCGAGGCGAGCGTATCGGGCACCGATGTCCAGATATTGCGGTGACCGTCGCCATCGAAATCGACGGCATATTTCAGATAGCTGGTCGGCATGAACTGCGGCTGGCCGAGTGCGCCCGCCCACGAACCCTTGAAGTTGGCAGGTGTGACGTCGCCGCCGTCGAGAATATGGAGTGCGGCCACCAGCTCGGTGCGGAACATCTCCTTGCGCGTCGACATGAAGGCCTTGGTCGCCAGCACCTCGATCGCCGAATTCGGGATCTTCGCGGCGCCGAAGCCCGTCTCCCGGCCCCAGATGGCAAGCACGATCGAGCCCGGCACGCCATAGGTCTCTTCGATCCGCTTCAGCGTCGAGCCATATTGGGCGGCAAAGCCGCGTCCCGTTGCGGCAAGCTTCTTCAGCTGGTCCTCGTTGAAATAGGGAGCGGGCGAGGAAAATTCGGCCTGCGTCTGCTTCTGCTCCTTCGGCGGCGGGAAACCCGGCGGAGCGAGATCGGGCAAGTTCCAGTTCAGCGTGATGCCGGAGAAAGCGGCCTGAAAGACCTTCTCCGAAATGCCGTTCGCCTTCGCCTCCGGCCAGAGGTCGGCCTGCACCCACTTTTCGAACTGCACCTCGACATCGGTTTTTGAAGGGGCCGCGTAACAGGAGAGGGGCAGGAGAGCTGCCGCCATCGCGAGTGCGAATATCCCCGTGCTCTTCGCCATAAACAAACCCCTCATATCACCGTCCGCGCCCGAAGTGCCGCCGCAAGCGTACCCTCGTCGAGATAGTCGAGCTCACCGCCGACCGGCACGCCGTGCGCCAGCCGCGTGATCTTCACGTCGAGCCCCTGCAACTGGTCGGTGATGTAATGCGCCGTCGTCTGTCCCTCGACGGTGGCATTGACCGCGATGATCAGTTCCCGGATGCCGCCTTCGCCGACCCGGTCGATCAGCCCGCGAATGTTGAGATCGTCAGGACCGACCCCGTCGAGCGGCGACAGCGTGCCGCCGAGTACGTGGTAGGCGGCATTCATCGCGCCTGCCCGCTCCAGCGCCCAGAGATCCGATACGTCCTCGACGACGATGATGACGGACTGATCGCGTTGCGTGTCGGTGCAGACAATGCAGGGGTCGACCGTATCGACATTGCCGCAGCGCGAGCAGATCTTCACCTTGTCATAGGCCTCGCCCATTGCATTCGACAGCGGGCCGAGCAACTGGTCCTTCTTCTTGATCAGATGCAGTGCCGCCCGGCGCGCCGAGCGCGGCCCAAGGCCCGGCACCTTCGCCAGAAGCTGGATGAGTTTTTCGATTTCGGGGCCGGTGACTCGTTTTGCCATGCGCCGTTCTTAACTGATATGGAACGGAAACGGAATCGCGGAAGGATTGGCCATCCCATGAAAATCCTGGCGCTGTGCACCGGCGATCCCGAAAGACTGCCGGGCAAGAGCTACAAGACCGGCATCTTCAAACATGCCGTCAATGGCGCGGTGATGATCGATGCCGAAGGTCTTGTCGGCGATGCCATCTGCAACCGCAAGCACCATGGCGGCGTCGACCAGGCTGTTTATGTCGAGGGATCGCTGACGCTCGACTGGTGGAGCAGGGAGCTCGGCCGGCCCTATGAACCCGGCACCTTCGGCGAAAACATGGTGATATCGGATCTCGACAATCGCGACGTCGCCGTCGGCGACCGTTTCCTCACCGGCGATCTCGTCCTCGAAGTCACGTCATGCCGCATGCCCTGCGCCACCTTCGCCGCCAGGATGGCCGATCCGAAATTCATCAAGCGTTACACTGCCGCCGCCCGTCCCGGCATCTATTGCCGCGTTATCCGGGGCGGTGTGGTCGAGCCCGGAATGCTGGTCGACCATCGACCCTTTGCGGGAGAGCGGGTGATGATGCCGGAGTTGATGGAAACCTTTGGCCGGCGGCTTTCGGAGGTGGATCGGGCGCGATATCTTGCATCGCCGATCCACTACAAGCTTCGGGCGATGGTGGAATCCATACGCTGACGAATATCATGGTGGTGAGGTGCTCGACCTTGTCGGGCCGTCGGCCATGAAGAGTGCTCCTGCAAATACCACCGTAGCAGCAAGTGCTATTTACACGATCGTCGCGCGGGCAGTCAAAATCAAATCACTTTTCACAGGAATCGAACTTAACGTAATCTGGCAATATAAACGTACGATCTCGTCCGGCATCATCCAGCAATTCCGGCCGTTGAACTTTGATTGCCATATAATTACCGCAACCCATCGAAAACGCAGTTAAGTTACCGAATGCTATGTATTTTATAGCTTCGTCTTCGTGGACCAGTGTGACTGGAATAATATCGTCCTTGAACGCGCAGCTAGGCAAACATTGCCGTATCGCATCAAATTTGTCGTTCGGCTGCGACGGATCTATTTTGAGGTCGCACATCAGCCCCCATGCGCCGCAAGATATACGCCCCTCGACCGACCAGACAATGGTCTTTTGCCGGCGAGCTTCGAAGTGGACCAAATATGCAGCACTATCCACATGACTCGGGATGGAGCGTTGAGTGTAAAAAACCTCTACGTCGTTGCCATAATCGCGTTTGAAAACTTGCTTGTCCGGGAGGCAATCATCTGCCTGTGCGACCGATGACGCCAAGACAAAAAAGTTCAGGATGCAGCAACGAAAAATCTGTTTCACGGGCAACCGTTTGATGCATCGTTTTAGTAATTTGTGGAATGCGTCGCTCAGAACGGCAGCTTGAAGCCCGGCGGGATCGGCAGGCCTGCGGTCAGCGCTTTGGTCTTCTCGGCGGCCAGCGCCTCGGCCTTGTCCTTGGCGTCCTTGTGGGCGGCGACGATCAGGTCCTCGAGGATCTCGACATCGTCTTCCTTGAACAGCGACGGATCGATCTTCAGGCTCTTCAGCTCGCCCTTGCCCGAGATGAGGACGGTGACGAGGCCGCCGCCCGCCTTGCCTTCGGCCGTGAGCTCGGCGATCTCCGCCTGCATCTGCTCCATCTTGGCCTGCATTTCCTTGACTTTGCCCATCATGCCCATGATGTCGCGCATCGTCTCGCTCCTTGTTGAAACTTCAGAATTCTATGTCGTCGCCCGGCAGGATGTCACCCTCCTCGGATTCGGCGGCGGCCGGCGGCGTCACCTCGCCTTCCTCCTCCGGTTCGGGCGCCCGCACGCGCACGTCGATGATCTTGGCACCGGGGAAATGCGCAAGGATTGCCGCCACGTCAGGGTCCTGGCGCGCGTCGATCACATGCTGTTCCCGCGTCCTGGCCTCCGCTTCGACAAGCGTCGGCTGGCCCTCGTCGCGACTGAGGCTGACGATCCAATGGATGCCGGTCCATTCCTTCAGCTTGACCGCAAGCTCGTTGAGCAGCGTCGTCGGCGCACCGGGAGCCAGGCTGACATCGAGCCGGCCGGCTTCGATCCGGACGGGGCGCAGGAAGGTGCGCACCATCGCCTTCAGCTTCGGGTCGCGCTTCTCGGTGGCGAGGTTGACGATATCATTGACCGAATTGACCGGGACGAGCGGCTTCAGGGCTTCCGCCGGTTTTGGTTCGATCCGACCGACAGGCAAGGTCTCAGGTTGGCTGCTCGGCACGGCACGCAGCATCGCCACCGGCGCCGAAGGCTGCGGCGGGCTCGGCGCGGTTTCCGTTGCACGCGCGGCGACACCGCTCTGATAGGGAACCCTTGTTCCGTTGCCGCCGCCATTGCCGGACGGCGGGGCCGCGGGCCGTGGGCCGGCATTGTCGCCGGAAAATTCGGCAAGCCGGCGCGCCGCATCCTCGGGCGCGGGCAGATGCGCGGCATGTGCAAGCCGGATCAGCACCATTTCGGCTGCCCCTGCCGTCCGCGACGAGCCTTCCGTTTCCGGAATGCCCTTGAGCAGCATCTGCCAGATGCGCGACAGCGTCGTCACCGCAACGCCCTTGGCGAATTCCGCCGCTTTGGTGCGTTCGACCTCGCTGAGCGAAGGATCGTTTGCCGCATCCGGCACATATTTCAGCCGCGTCACCAGATGGGTGAAATCGGCAAGATCGGTCAGCACCACCACCGGGTTGGCGCCGGCTTCGTACTGGTTCTGGAACTCGCCGAGGGCTGAGGCCACATCACCCTTGACGATATGCTGGAAGAGATCGACGATCCGGGCGCGATCGGCAAGGCCGAGCATGCCGCGCACGGCTTCCGCCTGAACGGCGCCTGCGCCATGGGCGATCGCCTGGTCGAGCAGCGACAGGCCGTCGCGCGCCGAGCCTTCGGCCGCACGCGCGATCATCGCCAGCGCGTCCGGCTCCGCCTCGATGCCTTCCTTGGCCGCGATCGTCGTGAACAGCCCGACGAGATCGGAGGCGCTGATACGGCGCAAGTCGAAGCGCTGGCAGCGCGACAGCACGGTGATCGGCACCTTGCGGATCTCGGTGGTGGCGAAGATGAACTTCACATGCTCCGGCGGCTCTTCCAGCGTCTTCAAAAGCCCGTTGAAGGCCTGCGTCGACAGCATGTGCACTTCGTCGATGATATAGACCTTGTAGCGCGCCGAAACCGGCCGGTAGCGCACCTGCTCGATGATCTCGCGGATGTCGTCGATACCGGTATGGGAGGCGGCATCCATCTCGATCACGTCGACATGCCGGCCTTCCATGATCGCCTGGCAGTGTTCGCCCGGCGTGCGAAGGTCGATCGTCGGCTTGTCGATTTCTGATGTCTTGTAGTTCAGCGCCCGCGCCAGGATGCGCGCCGTCGTCGTCTTGCCCACACCGCGCACGCCGGTCAGCATATAGGCCTGCGCGATGCGGCCGGTTTCGAAGGCGTTGGTGAGGGTACGGACCATCGGCTCCTGGCCGACCATCAAGTCCGTGAAATCCTTGGGGCGGTATTTGCGAGCCAGCACCCGGTATCCGGTGCCCGTCGAGGCGGCATCTTTTGATTGTCGCTCGGTGTCGCTCATCGCCCTGCTTGTCGCCCGGATCGTCGGGCACTTCGTGGAGAGAAGGTGGGAGGCTGGCACGATGACCCGTGCCGGGCTCGTTAGGGCTGCTTCCTTCCGGACCTGACCCGGTTGGCGAGTGGCTCGTCCACCACCAACCTCCCGGATGCACATATCGGCAATATCGTCATCAAAAGCAAGCCAACATGCAAAAAAACTGCTAGTCGTTGGAAAACATGAGGAGAATGCCCTTTGAAAGGTTTCGCGCTCGACCCTCGGCTGGAAAACGACAGCGTCAGCATCATGGTCACCGGTCTCTGCGATCTGAGATTGTCGAGGGATGCCCGCTGGCCCTGGTTGATTCTGGTGCCGCGCCGGGCCGATATCACCGAAATCTTCGAGCTGACGCCGCTCGACCAGGTGCTGCTTGCCTTCGAGACGGAGCTGGTCGCCAAGGCCCTGAAGGAAATCACCGGCGCGACAAAAATCAATGTCGGGGCTCTTGGCAATATCGTCCGCCAGCTTCATGTTCATGTCATTGCCCGCTTCGAAGGCGATGCGAACTGGCCGGGTCCCGTCTGGGGCTTCGGGCGCGCGGAGCCCTACGAGGACGGAAAGAGAGACGAATTTACAGCGAAGCTGCGGGAAGCCCTTTCATCATGAGTCATTCGCTTTTCGATTCGGATGTGCCGCATCCGGAGCCCAGCAATCTCACGGCCTTTGCCGCCAACGACCTCAATCGCGATTCCGAGCATCGCGACGAACAATCCGTCGAAAAGGCGCTGGCCAAGGAAGGTACCCATATCTTCGCCTTCGCGAGGGATAAGCTGGTGCTGAAGCATGACGGCCAGGTGCTCGATCCGCTCTTTGCCCGCTACGAGCTGCAGGGATTGCAGCCGGATTGGGATGAAACGGTGCTTCTCGGCTACCGAAAAACCGGCGAGCCGCGCCTTGCCGTTCCCGTCGGCATCGACGCCGACGACCTCACCAGCCATTACAAGCCTGCCGACGGCCGCACGCTGTTTCGCGAAATGCTGATCGACGAGGTGTTGCTCGGCGAATTCGCCCAGGCCGCAAGCCTCATCCGCTGGAACGGCGATAACCGCTTCTGCGGCCGCTGCGGCTCGGCGATGGAGATCCACATCGGCGGCTACAAGCGCGTCTGCGCCGCCTGCGAACACGTGATCTTCCCCCGCACCGACCCCGTCGTCATCATGCTGACGGTTGACGAGCAGCGCGACCTCTGCCTGCTCGGCCGCAGTCCGCATTTCGCGCCCGGCATGTATTCCTGTCTGGCCGGCTTCCTCGAGCCCGGCGAAACCATCGAGAACGCCGTGCGCCGCGAAACGCTGGAGGAATCGGGCATCCGCACCGGCCGCATCCGCTATCACGCCTCGCAGCCCTGGCCGATGCCGCATTCCTTGATGATCGGCTGTTACGCCGAGGCGAAATCGACCGAAATCAGCCGCGACGAGACCGAGCTGGAGGATTGCCGCTGGTTCACCCGCGAGGAAACGATCGAGATGCTGGAACGCCCGAGCGCGACAGGCAAGGCCTCGCCGCCGAAAGGGGCGATCGCCCACCGCCTGATGCGCGACTGGGTGGAGTGGAAGCGCTAGCGTCATGCCGGTCGCCCGCTMGGAACGGCTGCTGACGCTGCTCCAGACGCTCCGGCGTTACCGGCGGCCGGTGACTGGAACCGTGCTCGCCCAGGAGACCGGCGTCAGCCTGCGCACGCTCTATCGCGATATTGCCAGCCTGCAGGCCCAGGGCGCGATGATCGAAGGCGAAGCCGGCATCGGCTACGTGCTGAAGCCCGGCTTCATGCTGCCGCCGATGATGTTTTCCGAAGAAGAGCTCGAGGCATTGGTGCTCGGCTCGCGTTGGGTGGCCCGCGCCGCCGAGCCGCGCCTTGCCGGCGCCGGCGCCGACGCACTGGCCAAGATTGCCGCCGTGCTGCCGGCCGATATGCGCGAGATGATCGATTCGGCAGCGCTGTTCGTCGGTCCCAAACGCAGGGACGAGGACAAGGCTGACGTTTCAGCCATCCGCAAGGCGATCCGCCTGGAGCGTATCCTCGAGCTGCATTATGGCGACGAGCAGGGTCGTATCTCGCGCCGCCGCGTCTGGCCTTTCGGGCTCGGCTATTACGAGCATGTGCGAGTCCTCATGGCCTGGTGCGAACTACGCCAGGATTTCCGCCATTTCCGCACCGATCGCATCATCGACATGGCCTTGCACGAGGTGCGTTATCCGCGCCGCCGCACGGTGCTCCTCAAGGAATGGCGCGAGACGCAGGACGTACCGGTCGAGAACTGAACGCTGCTGCCATAAACTGTCAGCAGCCAGGGTTATTATCAGTGCCAATCCACTACAGCGCCGCGTGTCTTCGGACGCGCAAAGGACGCTGTAGCATCTAGGTTCCGCGCATCGTGCCGATGCGCCAGGGAAGGAGTACTGATCGTGGTAACGCCTCCAGCCATTCATTTCACCAACGACCGTTTTGCAGCCGAGTCCTTTGCCGATGTCATTTCGGCCGAGACTTTTGCCGATGTCCGCCAGTCAGCGCGCTCCGGCCTGCTGCACCTGGTCATGAACATTTTCCGATTTCGCAGAGACCGCACCGGCCTCGACCTTGAAGCGACACCGGATTACCTGAAGCGCGACCTCGGCTTCATCGACGGACGCGACCCGCGTTGCGAGGACCGTTTTCCGCTCTAAAGCATATCGCGCAAAAGTATGCAGCGGTTTTGCGACAACGACATGCGCGACTGCGTTAGGAAGCCCATCCTTATCAACATTCCGCCCGACGAGAACGGGGCGTTGCGATCGCTGCGCCCTTAGCACACTGCTGCCATTAACTGTCAGCAGATGATCTCGTTCGCCCCCATTTTACAACAACGGGAGAACCGAAATGACCAGCCCCAATCTCATCATCCTTTACGTCAAGGACCCGGGTGAAAGCGCCAGCTTCTACCGGAACCTGCTCAATCGCGAACCGGCCGTGGAGGCGCCGAATTTCGTCGCTTTTCCGCTTGAAGGCGGCTTCACGCTCGGTCTCTGGCGGCGCAGCAAGGTCGAGCCGCAGCCTTCCGCCATCGGCAACCGTGGCGAAGTGGCCTTCATGGTCGAGGGAGAAAATGCTGTCGCCAGGCACTACGAAGACTGGCGCCAGCGTGGTCTGCCGATCGCCCAGGAACTGACCGAATTGGATTTTGGTCCGACCTTCGTCGTGCTCGATCCGGACGGGCATCGGCTGCGTGTCTGTGAGCCGGATAAATAATTGATAAATAATTTAAGGCGCGCGTGAGGCCTGTCCTAAAGCAGGCCTCGCATCGCATGCCCTTTGTAGACGCCGAGGATGCGCACTTTCTCGGAAAAGAAGCGCAGTTCCTCCAATGCCCGGCGCACGTTCGGATCGTTCGGATGGCCTTCAATATCGGCGTAAAACTGCGTCGCCACGAATTTTCCGCCGAGCTGGTAGCTTTCCAGCTTCGTCATGTTGATGTTGTTGGTGGCAAAACCGCCAAGCGCCTTGTAGAGCGCGGCCGGAATGTTGCGGACGTTGAAGACGAAGGTGGTGACGACCTTTTCTTCCGCCGAATTCCGTTGCGCCCATTCCTCGTCGCGAGACAGGACGACGAAACGGGTCACATTGTTTTCCGTATCCTCGACATTTTCGGCGATGATCTCGAGCCCGTAGAGATCGGCGGCAAGCCGCGGCGCCAAGGCGGCCATCGAGCGGTCGCCGGTTTCCTTCACCAGCTTTGCCGCCCCTGCCGTATCGCCGGCGATCACCGGCTTCCAGCCATTGGCGCGAACGATCTTGCGGCATTGGCCGAGTGCGTGGATATGGCTGTGCACCGTGCGGATCTCGTCCTTGGTGACACCGGGCAGCACCATCAGCTGGAAGCGGATCGGCATGAAATATTCGCCGATGATATGCAGCCGCGACTCCGGCAGCAGATGGTGGATATCGGCGACGCGCCCGGCAATCGTGTTCTCGATCGGGATCATCGCGATATCGGCGTCGCCGTTGTCGACCGCCGTGAACGCATCCTCGAAGGTCTGGCAGGGCAGCGGCTCCATGGTCGGAAACATGTCGCGGCTGGCCATGTCGGAATTGGCGCCGAATTCGCCCTGGAAGGCGATCCTGTTGGTCTTGATGTTCATGATGATTCCGTCAGTTCGACTTTGCGGAGAGGATGCGCCGCGCTTTTTCGAGGTCGGCGGGAGTATCGACACCGAGCGGAACCGTGTCAACGATCTCGGCGTCAATGCGCATGCCGGCCTCCAGCGCCCGCAGCTGCTCCAGCGATTCGCGCTTTTCGAGCGTCGAAGGACCGAGCGAGACGAAACGTTCGAGCGCGGCGCGCCGATAGGCATAAAGGCCGATATGGTGGTAGAGCGGCCCTTGGCCGTAAGGGGCCGTTGCCCGCGTGAAGTAGAGCGCATGCAGCCGGGTGTCGGAAATCGGCGAGCCGACGATCTTGACGATATGCGGCGCGGTCTTGTCCTCCTCATTGTCGATTTCGGTCGTCAGCGTCCCGATATCGACCGCCTCGTTCTCGAGAGGGCGCAACGCCGCGCGCACCGTTTCCGGATCGATCGTCGGCAGATCGCCCTGGACGTTGACGATGATTTTCGCCTTTCCGTCCGGATCGACTTTCGTCAGCGCCTCAAAGATCCGATCGGAACCCGATTGGTGGTCCGTGCGGGTCATGACGACTTCGAAACCGGCGGCGGCCACCGCATCGAATACTCGGGCGTCGTCGACGGCGACGACGACGCGGCCGATGGCTGCCTCCCTGGCGCGCAGCGCCACCTGGACGATCATCGGCAGACCGCAAATATCGGCCAGCGGCTTGCCCGGAAGCCGTGTGGAGGCCATGCGCGCCGGGATCAATACGAGCACGCCGTCTAAATTTGAATCACTCATTGTTCGGGCCTTCTATTCCGGGCTGAAAAGTGTCAAAAAGTCTCACGCACAAGACCATTTAGACAGTTGCAACGATCAACCAAAAGACATAGGTTCCGCGCGATTTCAAGATGGTCCGGTTTATGGTCTGCCGGCTGCAAGGGGAGCATTGCAGATGAATTCATACGTCAATACGGCCGTGGGGGCGCTGCTCGGAACGATTTTCGTTCTGATGTCTGTCTCCATCGCGTCCGAAGGGATCTTCCATTCCGAAGCACCGGAAAAGGAAGGTTTCGCGATCGTTGCCGAAGAGGCGCCCGCCGCTGGTGGCGAGGCAGCGCCTGCCGTTGCCGTTCCGATCGCGCAATTGCTCGCTTCTGCAGATGCCAAGGCCGGTGAAACGGTCTTCAAGAAGTGTCAGGCCTGTCATGACGGCACCAAAGGGGGACCGAACAAGGTCGGTCCCAACCTCTTTGGTGTCGTAGATCGCCCGATCGCCTCGCATGAAGGCTTCGCCTATTCCGCTGCCATGAAGGATTTCTCCAAGGGCAGCAGCGAGAAGTGGACTTTCGAATATCTCAACAAGTTCCTGATGGCGCCGAAGAAGGACGTTCCGGGCACTGCCATGGGCTTCGCCGGTCTGGCGAAGGATCAGGATCGCGCCAACGTCATCCTCTACCTGCACACGCTTGCCGATTCGCCTGTGCCGCTGCCGGATCCGAACACCGCGACGCAGTGACGCGGCAGACAATCGCATGACATCGAAGCCCGGCCTGCAAGCCGGGCTTTTCGTTGTGCGGATATCAGCTCAAGCACCGAGGAAATAGGCCCAGAGCGAGACCGTGATGGCGCCGAGCGCCGTCGTCACCGTGATCGTCGAGGCGGCGAGGCTGTGACCGACGCCGAAGCGATTGGCGATCAGCCAGGCATTGACGCCTGTCGGAACGGAGGAAGTCAGCACGATCGCTGCCGTCCACTCGGGGCTGAGACCGAGGAGATGGCTCGCTGCCCAGACGCAGCCGGGCAGCAGCAGCAGCTTCAAGGTCGAAGTGACGCTGGCAATACCGAGATTGCCGGAGACGCCGTATCTCTCCAGCGCCATGCCGAGCGATATCAGCGCCGCCGGACCGGCAATGCCTGCGATCTGCCCGACGACCGTTGCCACCGTCGTCGGCATGGCGAGACCGGAAAGGTGCATCGCCATGCCGGCCGCAAGCCCGATCACCAGCGGGTTGCGCACGAGATTGACAGCGATCTGGCGAAGCACGAGCACCATGCTGCGATCGCTTTTGCCGGCGATCTTGCGCTCGGCATGCTCCATCAGGACCGTGCCGGCGACCATCATCACGGGCAGATGCACGGCAAGTAGGATCGACAGCGCCACCAGCCCCTCGTCGCCGACGGTCCGCTCGACGAGCGGCAGACCGATGAAGATATTGTTGGCGAAGGCCGAGGAAACGCCGGCCAGCACGCCGATTCGTTCGTCGCGGCCGAAGAGGCGTGTGGCGGCGATATGGCCCGCAGTCCAGGTGATGGCAACGCCGGAAAAATAGACGATCCAGAGGCGAAAAGGCGAGGCGCCATGAAAATCCGCCTCGGCAATGGTGCGGAAAAGCAGAAGCGGCACGGCGATCTTGAAGACGAATTCGCTGAGCGCTTCGCCGACATTCGACGCCATCAACCCGCTGCGGACGATCACCCAGCCGATGAGAATCAGGATGAAGATGGGAAGGACGTCGAGAATGATGGCTGACATAGGGGAGGCTGCTCTGCGCGGGGGAGTATTCGACGTCTACAGCGCCGCGCGTCTTTGCAGACGCGCAAAGGACGCTGTAGCACTTTGAATTGCTGCATAATTTTATCCTTAAATCGATTCCGATTTAAGGAATTATGCAGTAGCAGCAAACGGCTTGGATTGAAAAGGCAATCGCCGTCCAATCAGGCGCATCGGCAAAACAAAAAAAAGCGGGCACAGCCCGCTTTTTCCGCTCCGGTCTTGCCGGAAACCCGGATCACGAAGCTGCCAGTTCATCCGTGGTCAGCATCGCGCCGGTAAGATCGAAGGGATCATCCCTCGTGCGCCCGGCTGCAACTGAAAGCTGCTCATGCCGGTCTTCTTGCGAAGATTTCTAGATTTTGAAAATGACAGGGACATGACGAATAGGCGGCACTTTTGCGAAGAAATAGATGCGCCATCCACCATTTATCCTTCCAAACCGCGGAAATTTCGCTAAGACCAAACCCCGGCTATCACAAACTCCGGGACCCCCCATTTCATGACAAGATTCGATGTTCTGACAGTCGGCAACGCAATCGTGGACATCATTGCCCGTTGCGACGACCAGTTCCTCATTGACAACCAGATCACCAAGGCGGCGATGAACCTCATCGATGCCGAACGCGCCGAACTCTTGTATTCGCGCATGGGACCGGCGCTCGAAGCCTCCGGCGGCAGCGCCGGCAATACGGCGGCGGGCGTGGCTAATCTCGGCGGCAACGCTGCCTATTTCGGCAATGTTGCCCAAGATCAGCTCGGTGATATCTTCGCGCACGACATCCGCGCCCAGGGCGTCCACTACCAGACCCGGCCCAAGGGCACCTTCCCGCCGACGGCACGTTCGATGATCTTCGTCACCGAGGATGGCGAGCGCTCGATGAACACCTATCTCGGCGCTTGCGTCGAGCTCGGCCCGGAAGACGTCGAGACCGACGTCGTGGCTGACGCCAAGGTCACTTATTTCGAAGGTTATCTCTGGGATCCGCCGCGCGCCAAGGAAGCCATCCTCGATTGTGCCCGCATCGCCCATGAAAACGGCCGCGAAGTGTCGATGACGCTGTCCGACAGCTTCTGCGTCGACCGCTATCGCGGCGAATTCCTCGATCTGATGCGCTCCGGCAAGGTCGATATCGTCTTCGCCAATCGCCAGGAAGCGCTGTCGCTCTACGAGACCGACGATTTCGAGGAGGCGTTGAACAGGATCGCCGCCGATTGCAAGATCGCCGCCGTGACGATGAGCGAGAATGGTGCCGTCATCCTGACGGGCCGTGAGCGTTTTTACGTCGATGCGATCCGGATCAAGGAAGTTGTGGATACGACGGGTGCCGGCGATCTCTTCGCCTCCGGCTTCCTCTACGGCTACACGCAGGGGCGGTCTCTCGAGGATTGCGGCAAGCTTGGCTGCCTGGCCGCCGGCATCGTCATCCAGCAGATCGGCCCGCGCCCAATGACCTCGCTTTCCGAGGCCGCCAAACGGGCAGGGCTTATTTGAAGGCTTCGCCGGGATAGGCGCCCCAGATCTCCGACTGCGCCACCCAGCCCGAGGCGCCGTCGGTTTCGGCGCGGCACCAGTCGCCGTTGCATTCGCCAATGGTGATCATCACGCCGGGTTCCAGCTTGGCAACGATCGAGGCGGAGGGCTGCGCCTCGCGGCGCAGATTGACATAGACGCCTTTGCCCTTGGTCTTCATCCACGGGGCGGCAATCGCCGCGCGCTGGCCTGATAGCAGCGACTGGTTGACCCAACCTTCGGTGCCGTCGGCATCGCGGATACGGCGCCAGTTGTCGTATTCCTGGATGATCTCCACCGGCAGGCCGGATTTCAGGTACATCCACGAAACGGCGTAATCCGTTCCCGGACCGATGCGCAGATTGACGCGCTTGGATTTCAGCGTGACGAAACGCGGCAATGGCAGTCCGCTTGGCCCCTTGGCTGCCTGCGCATGGGCGAATTCGACGCTTCCCACGGATGCAGCCAGAGCGATGGCAAGGGCGAGGCAGGACTTCAGGACTTTGCTGCGCATGGAAGTTTCCGTTTGCTCGAATACGCGGCAGGCTTGGCCTGCTCGCGGTCCGGGCTCTGACATTCCCCGGCTGCACCGCGAGTTTTGTTTGTCTTCGCGTGCGGGTCTGGTAGAAAATGCCCGGAATGGGAAAATTATCACCCCTCTTGGTTAAAGACCTCTGAACAAGGCACCACAGGCAGCCATGACAGCGAAGAAAAAACCGAAGGTCTACATCACCCGCAAGCTGCCGGATGCCGTCGAAACCCGCATGCGCGAACTCTTCGACGCAGAGCTGAACATCGACGACGCGCCGCGTTCCGTTCCTGAGCTTATCGCCGCGGTCAAGACCGCCGACGTGCTGGTGCCGACCGTCACCGATCGTATCGACGCGGCGCTGATCGAGCAGGCGGGACCGCAGATGAAGCTGATTGCGAGCTTCTCCAACGGCACCGATCACATCGACGTCGAGGCGGCTGCGCGCAAGGGCATTACCGTCACCAACACGCCGAACGTCCTGACTGAGGACACCGCCGATATGACCATGGCGCTGATTCTCTCAGTTCCGAGAAGGCTCGGCGAAGGTGCGCGCGTGCTGACCGACAAGCCGGGTGAATGGGCAGGCTGGTCTCCCACCTGGATGCTCGGCCGGCGCATTCACGGCAAGCGCATCGGCATCGTCGGCATGGGCCGCATCGGCACGGCGGTCGCCCGCCGCGCCAAGGCTTTCGGCCTGTCGATCCACTATCACAATCGCAAGCGCGTCAATCCGGCCGTTGAGGACGAACTGGAGGCGACCTATTGGGAAAGCCTCGACCAGATGCTCGCCCGCGTTGACATCGTTTCGATCAATTGTCCGTCGACGCCGGCGACCTTCCACCTGATCTCGGCCCGCCGTCTGGCGCTGCTGCAGCCGACAGCCTATCTCGTCAACACCGCACGCGGCGACGTGGTCGACGAAGCTGCGCTGATCAAGTGCCTGAGGGAGGGACGGATTGCCGGTGCCGGCCTCGACGTCTTCGAAAACGAGCCCGCCGTCAACCCGAAGCTGGTCAAGCTCGCCAATGAGGGCAAGGTCGTGCTGCTGCCGCATATGAGCTCGGCGACGATCGAAGGCCGCATCGACATGGGCGACAAGGTCATCATCAACATCCGCACCTTCATCGACGGTCACAGGCCGCCGAATCGCGTGCTGCCGGGCCGTTGAAGAACGCTGTAAATCAGGCGACGCAGATCGGAGGCGCAAGGACCTTGCGCATCTCGACGAATGTCGTCCTGGCAAAGCCGGGATGCGCCTTTTCGGCGGTTCTGGAAAATCCCCAGGCGGCAAAGACGGCGTGATTGTCGGTGAGCTCGATCCGCGTTTCCAGCCGCAAAGCGGGAAGACCGAGCGCTGCGGCCGTTTCCTCGGCAATCGCCAGCAGCCGCTTGCCGAGGCCCTTGCCCTGCGCCTCAGGCAGAACGGCGAGCTTGCCGACATAGAGACAATCGGTCTCCGGCCGCAGGAAGAGGCAGCCGATCAGCTTTTCGCCGTCGATGGCGACATGGCCGATCTCGGCTCTGGACTTTTCGGCCAGCGACTCCGTCGTCAGCTTGAGCGCCGAAGATTGCGGATCGATCCTGCCGTTCATCGAGGCGAAGGAGGCGAGGATCAGAGCCAGCAGTTCGTCCCAGCGCGTGAAAGTCTGATCAAGACGAATAATCGTCATCCGGCCTGTCTTTGTGTCGTGTGGCGTCGTTTGTAGCGGATGGTGTCGAAGCGGGCCGAGAGCGCGTCGTAAAGCAGCAACCGTCCGACCAGCGGTTCGCCGGTGCCGGTGATGAGCTTGATCGCCTCCATCGCCATCATCGTGCCGATGACGCCTGTGAGTGCGCCGATGATGCCGGCCTCGGCGCAGGCGGGAATCAGCCCCGCCGGCGGCGCTTCCGGAAACAGGTCGCGATATCCAGGGTTGGCCGTTCCATCCTCAGCCGTCTCATAGGGCTTGAGAACCGTCAGCGAACCATCGAAACGCCCGACGGCGCCGCTGACGAGCGGGATGCGCGCTTCATCAGCCGCATCGGCGGCGGCATAACGCGTGTCGAAATTGTCCGATCCGTCGATCAGAAGATCGAAACCCGAGAGCTGACGGCGGGCGGCCTCCGGCGAAAAGCGTTCCTCGAAGCGGATCAGTCGGACATGCGGATTGAGCCTGGCGATGGCGAAGGCGGCACTCTCGGTCTTCAGCTCGCCGATCGTGCCGGAATCGTGGATCACCTGGCGCTGCAGGTTCGACAGCGACACCCGGTCGTCGTCGACGATACCGAGCGTGCCGACGCCGGCAGCGGCCAGATATTGCAGGACCGGTGCACCGAGGCCGCCGGCGCCGATCACCAGCACGCGGGCGGCTTTCAGTTTCTGCTGGCCGGCGCCGCCGATCTCGGGAAGCAGGATGTGGCGGTGATAGCGCGCGATTTCTTCCGGGCTGAGCGGTTCCATGGCGCCGATGTTATCATGACGCCCGACGCCGGGAAAAGCCGCCTCCGTCATTCGAACACCCTTCCGTCGGCAACCGTGAAAAACTGCGCCCTGTCGCCGAGTGCTGAAAACATCGCCCGATCCGTTCCTGTCATGAAGGCCTGGCCGCCGAGCCCGTCGATGAGGTCGAATAGCGCGGCGCGGCGGCCCTCGTCGAGATGCGCTGCGATCTCGTCGAGCAGCAGGATCGGCGCATGGCCGGTGAGATTGCCGACGAGCCGCGCATGCGCAAGCACCAGGCCGACAAGCAGCGCTTTCTGCTCGCCGGTGGAGCAACGCTCCGCCTCCATCGCCTTTTCGCGGTGATGCACGATGAGATCGGCCCGGTGCGGCCCCTCGAGCGTGCGCCCGGCGCCGGCATCGCGGTAGCGGCTCTCTGCCAGCATCGCCGCGTAGTCATCTTCGAGGTCGACCGAGGGGCGCGAGAACTGACCGTCCATGAAGCCCGAGAGCTGCAGCGATGCCGAAGGAAAGGGCGAGCTCTCCCGTGTTTCCTYGATCAGCCGAGTCAGCAGGCCGAGCATCTCCTGCCGGGCGAGCGCCATGGCGATGCCGAGGCTTGCCATCTGCTCCTCGATGCCGGCAAGCCAGGAGGGATCGAAGCGGCCTTCGTCCAGCAATTTGTTGCGGCTGCGCATGGCGCGCTCGAAATCGCTGGCGCGGCGGCCATGGGCGGGATCGAGCGACAGCACCAGCCGGTCGAGAAAGCGGCGCCGGTCGGAGGAGGCGCCGGTAAACAGGCCGTCCATCGCCGGTGTCAGCCAGAGAAGGCGCAGATGGTCGGTCAGTTCGTCGGCAGTCTTTGCTGTTGTGCCATTGATGCGCAGCCTGCGGGCGGTGGTCTCCTCGCCGGTTTCGATGCCGGTGCCGATCTCGACGTCGCCCTCCATGCCATCGAGCACGGCGAAGATCGAAAACCCGCTGGCCGCGCCGACGCGGGTAATGTCGCCATAGGCCGCGCGACGCAGACCGCGGCCAGGCGAAAGCAGCGAGACGGCCTCCATGAGATTGGTCTTGCCGGCGCCGTTGTCTCCCGTCAGCACGGCGTGCCGACCGTCAAGGGTAAGGGCCGCTGCCGCATAGTTGCGGAAGTCTGTCAGCTTCAGACGGGAAAGAGAAACCTTGTGCGGCATCGAATGTCCGGAATCGTAAAGCGTGACAGCTAAGCCTAAGCGGCGTTGATGGCAAGGCTGGCAGCTTCTTGGCCGTGGATCGCGAACCTCTGATACCGCCGCAAATCAGGGACGCGGCGGTTGAGCCATAAGGGAGAAGCTCGAAGCGGCGAAATACCGCGCGGGACATATTTTCCGAATGACACCGTGACCGAGGTGCTGGTGTCCGACATTCTGCAAATGTAGGGCGCAGGCATTAAGCGTTCTAAATTCTACTAAAAATACAACCGCCGGGGATGCTCCGACATCGCCAGGCCGATATTGTCGACGGTCACCGTCAGTGCCTCCGAGATCCGGATATTCCGGCTTTGCCGCGATCCTTTAAGGCGACTGACGTAACGTAATGCCCAGAAAAAGTCGGTTGAATTTTGCAACTGCTGGGTTGAGTTATTCCGGGAAGGCGATATGGTAAACGAACCGTTTATGTATGAGAGAGTGATGAAGTGCCAGATCCGGTTGATATTATCGTCGGTCGCAACGTCAGACAGTTTCGCGCCCTTCGCCGTGTTTCCCAACTCGAGCTTGGTGAAGCACTCGGACTGACTTTCCAGCAGATCCAGAAATACGAAAAGGGWWCSAACCGCGTTTCCGCCAGCAAGTTGCATCAGATCGCGGTTTTTCTCGATGTCGAGATCTCTGCCCTTTTCGAGGGAGCCGGCGTGTCACCATTCGGCAGCCGTATCGAACTCAGCCCCGACGCCTATGCGCTTGCGCTGAGCTACGACAAACTGAACTCACCGGCAGGCAAGGAAGCGGTCAAGACCATCCTCACCCTCATGACGGGCGAAGCGGCCGAAACCGCCGCCTGATTCCACTGAGCCATCAGGTTTACCACGAAAAAAGCACGACCTGTTCCGGGTCTGGACGATGTCCAGATGCTTACAGCTGTGCAGCGTTTTGGGGACGGCGTGCATCAACACAAAGACCGGGTCAGGTCACCTGAATGAGGTTCGATGCCGCGCGCTTCAGTGAATCTCGCGGTCGTGCAGCGCCATYAGCAGATCGTCCTGCGTCTGGTGGCCGGCATGGTAAAGGTCGATCGCGATGCTGGCGATTGAAAGGCCCTGCTGGCTGCGAAGCTTGATATTGCGCTCGGCGCACCATGTGTAGATGGCGCCGGCGAGAACGTCGACGTCGTCGGACTGAGAGGAAAAGGCTGGCGCCATTGGTCGTTACCCTTGGTTTGGTTGTCCCCCGCTAGAGTGCCGCACTAAGGACGCTCTATCGCATTGATTTGGTGTATAACCTCGAAATTCGATTCCGATTTTCGGGGTTATGCACTGACGGCAGAGACTGAATTCATTTGGAAAACTTGCAAGCGGCATCATCTGGCTGCGTTAACGCAAGTCATCTTCCCGCCCGCCGCCGTATCGATCCGGGACAGATTGGCCGGCGTGGACGGCGAATGTCGCAAATTGAGACATAGCGCGCAAAAGTAAGCAGCGGTTTTGCGACAACGACATGCGTAAAAACAAAGACTTAAAGCGCAAGGAGCGAATCTGAAAGATCGCGCCGCGCTTCAGAGCAATTCCAGGAAAAGTGCGAGGCAGTTTTCCGTCCGGAATTGCGTAAAAACAAAAGGCTAGCTAGGATTCCTGGGACAAAAAAACCGGAGACGTTTCCGTCCCCGGCTTTCGAAATGGGCGTGTCGATTGCGGCTCAGCCCTCGAAGAATTCCTTCATCCGGGCAAAGAAGCCCGTCGATTCCGGATTGTTCTCCTTGGAGGAAAGCTGCTCGAATTCCTGAAGCAGTTCGCGTTGGCGCTTGGTGAGCTTTTGCGGCGTCTCGATCTGGATCTGGATGTAGAGGTCGCCCGTCTGCACCGAACGCAGCACAGGCATGCCCTTGCCCTTGAGGCGGAACTGTTTGCCGACCTGCGTGCCCTCGGGCACGGTCACGCGCGACTTGGTGCCGTCGAGCGTCGCCACGTCAAAGGTTCCGCCGAGCGCGGCCGTCGTCATCGAGATCGGAACGGCGCAATAGAGATCGGCTCCGTCGCGCTGGTAGAATTCATGCGGTTTGACGGACAGGAAGATATAGAGGTCACCTGCCGGCCCGCCGCGGGCGCCGGCTTCGCCTTCGCCCTGCAGGCGGATGCGCGTGCCGTCCTCGATGCCGGCGGGAATATTGACCGAGAGCGAACGCTCTTCCGTCACCCGGCCCTGGCCGTGGCACTTCGGGCAAGGATCGGGAATGATCTGGCCGCGGCCGTGGCAGGTCGGGCAGGTCCGCTCGATCGAGAAGAAGCCCTGTGCCGCGCGCACGCGCCCCGTTCCCTGGCAGGTGCCGCAGTTCTTCGGCTGCGTGCCGGGCTTGGCGCCCGAACCCGAACAGACGTCGCAGGTGATCGACGTCGGAACGCGGATCTGCGCCGTCTTGCCGGAGAAAGATTCTTCCAGCGTTATTTCCATGTTGTAGCGAAGATCGGCGCCACGCTCGCGGCCGCCCGACGAGCGCTGGCGCGCGCGCCCACCACCCATCATCTCGCCGAAGATATCCTCGAAGATGTCGGAGAAACCGCCGCCGGCAAATCCGCCGCCACCGCCGCCCATGCCGCCATGCTCGAAGGCCGCATGGCCATAACGATCATAGGCTGCCCGCTTCTGCGGGTCCTTGAGCATCTCGTAGGCTTCGTTGATTTCCTTGAACTTCCGTTCGGCGTCCTTGTCATCCGGGTTCTTGTCCGGATGGTATTTCATCGCCAGTTTGCGGAAGGCGCTTTTCAGCTCTTTCTCGTCCGCCGACTTGGCCACACCCAGAGTTTCGTAAAAGTCCGCTTTTGCCATTAAGGATTAAACCCCGGAAATGGATTTTCCGGCTGCCATGGTGAGCAGCCGGATCAGGTGTTGAAGCATAACCACGCCGTCGCGGATTACGCGGACTTCTTGCGGTCGTCGTCCTTGATTTCCTCGTAGTCGGCATCGACGACATTGTCGCCACCTTCCGCAGAGGCATCGCCAGCAGCGCCGCTTTCGGCCTGCTGTGCTTCATAGATCGCCTGGCCGAGCTTCATCGACACTTCCATCAGCGTCTGGGTCTTGGCCTTGATGTCGTCGGCATCGGGCTCGGACGCTTCCGACGCCGTCTTCAGCGCAGCGATCGCATCCGAGATCGCGGTGCGGTCGGCCTCGGAAACCTTGTCACCGTAATCCTTCAGCGACTTTTCCGAGGAATGGATCAGGCTTTCAGCCTGGTTCCGGGCTTCGACGGCCTCGCGGCGCTTCTTGTCTTCGGTGGCATGGGCTTCGGCATCCTTTACCATCTTCTCGATGTCGGCGTCGGAAAGACCGCCGGAAGCCTGGATGCGGATCTGCTGTTCCTTGCCGGTGCCCTTGTCCTTGGCCGAAACCTGGACGATGCCGTTGGCGTCGATGTCGAAGGTGACTTCGATCTGCGGCATGCCGCGCGGCGACGGCGGCAGCCCGACGAGGTCGAACTGGCCGAGCAGCTTGTTGTCGGCAGCCATTTCACGCTCGCCCTGCGAAACGCGGATGGTCACGGCCTGCTGGTTGTCTTCGGCGGTCGAGAAGGTCTGGCTCTTCTTCGTCGGGATCGTCGTGTTGCGTTCGATCAGGCGGGTGAAGACACCACCCAGCGTCTCGATGCCGAGCGACAGCGGCGTTACGTCGAGGAGCAGGACGTCCTTGACGTCGCCCTGCAGAACGCCGGCCTGGATGGCAGCGCCGAGGGCGACCACTTCATCCGGGTTGACGCCCTTGTGCGGCTCCTTGCCGAACAGCTGCTTGACGACTTCCTGTACCTTCGGCATGCGGCTCATGCCGCCGACGAGAACCACTTCGTCGATTTCGGCAGCGGTAACACCGGCATCCTTGAGCGCTGCCTTGCACGGCGCGATCGTGCGCTGGACGAGATCGTCGACCAGGCTCTCGAGCTTGGCGCGGGTCAGCTTCAGCGTCAGATGCTTCGGGCCGGAGGCGTCGGCCGTGATGAACGGCAGGTTGATTTCGGTCTGCTGCGAAGACGAAAGCTCGATCTTTGCCTTTTCCGCAGCTTCCTTGAGGCGCTGCAGGGCAAGCTTGTCGTTCTTCAGGTCGATGCCGTTGTCCCTCTTGAATTCGCCAACGAGATATTCGACGAGACGCATGTCGAAGTCTTCACCGCCGAGGAAGGTATCGCCGTTGGTGGACTTCACTTCGAAGACGCCGTCGCCGATCTCGAGGATCGAAATATCGAAGGTGCCGCCGCCAAGGTCGTAGACGGCAATTGTCTTGCCTTCTTTCTTGTCGAGGCCGTAGGCGAGGGCTGCTGCGGTCGGCTCGTTGATGATGCGCAGAACTTCAAGACCGGCGATGCGGCCGGCATCCTTGGTGGCCTGGCGCTGCGCGTCGTTGAAGTAGGCGGGAACGGTGATGACGGCCTTCTCGACCTTTTCGCCGAGATAGGATTCGGCGGTTTCCTTCATCTTCTGAAGGATCATCGCGGAAATCTGTGCGGGCGAGTAGCCCTTGCCATTGGCTTCGACCCAGGCGTCGCCATTGTCGCCCTTGACGATGGTGAAGGGAACGAGGTGCTTGTCCTTCTCGACGGTCGGATCTTCGTATCGGCGGCCGATCAGGCGCTTGACTGCAAAGAGCGTGTTCGTCGGGTTGGTGACTGCCTGGCGCTTGGCCGGCTGGCCGACGAGGCGTTCGCCATCTTCGGAAAATGCCACCATGGAAGGGGTCGTGCGTGCACCTTCCGCATTCTCGATAACCTTCGCGTCCTTGCCGTCCATGACTGCGACGCAGGAATTCGTCGTTCCAAGGTCGATACCAATTACTTTTGCCATGTCATTCTCTCCTTGAAGCAAGCTGTCGGAACCCCGAGAAGGCATTTCCCTGACAGCCCCTTACGGGATGGGTCTACTTGAGATTACGCAATCGTGATTGCGGTGATGCGGCGTATATAAGGAGCGGTTTTCTGGACTGCAAGGCGAGAAATGCCCCGGAATCCAGCAAAACGAATGTGTTGCGTTCAATTTTTACAGTAGCCGGGAAAGAGGTCGCCCCATGTTCGGAAAGCGGCCGTATTTTACGGCATGTCGCGCAAAACTGTGCGGCGGTTTTGCGACCACGACATGCGTAAAACAAAGACCTGAAGCGCGAGGCGCGAATCTGAAAGATCGCGACGCGCTTAAGGGCATCGGGCTTGTGCGGGGCATACAGCAAAGATCTCACTGGCCCATGATCAGATCGAGCAGCGTCGTGCGCCGCGGCTGGACGGAAGAGGTTGTCTGCGCGCCCCCGACATCGCCGGGTGGAACCATGCCCTCATAGTTCGCACCCCCGCCTTCGGCAATGTCTGCGGGCGGAACCGGGCCGCCATTGCCGGAGCTTGCCCCCTGCTGCCGGGCAGGCGCTTGCGGATAGCGGTTTGCATTGTCGTTGCCGCCGAAGACGCCGGAAATAATGCCGCCGATCGTCGAAGGCGGCGCCTCGGCCGTCATCGGCTGCCCGCTGCCCAATTGCCCATCGCCTGGCGCTGTCTGCGCCATCGGCTGCCCATTGTTCGGATCGGCGATCAACTGGCCGTTGCCGAAGAGCGGTGCCGGCGAAAGACCCTTGTGGGCGGCGATCATGAATTCCTTCCAGGCCTTGGCGGGCAAGCCGCCGCCGGTCACCTTCTTCATCGGCTTGCCGTCGTCATTGCCGAACCAGACGCCGGTGGTGAGGTTGCTGGTGAAACCGACGAAGAGCGCGTCGCGCGAATTCTGCGTCGTGCCGGTCTTTCCCGCCGCCTGCCAACCGGGGATCTTGGCGCTCTTGCCGGTGCCGCTCTCGATGACGCCCATCATCATCGTATCCATCTGGGCGGCAATCTGCTCGGACAGCACGCGCGGCGGGCTGTCATAGGTATTTTCGTAGAGAACCTTGCCTTCGGCGGTCGTCACCCGGCGGATGACATGCGGCGTTGCCTTGTAGCCGCCGTTCATGAAGGCGGCATAGGAGGCGGTGAGTTCCATCAGCGACACTTCCGAGGTGCCGAGCGCGATCGAGGCATTCGGCTGCAGCTCGCTTTCAATGCCGAGCCGGTGGGCGAGCTTGATCACCTGATCCGGCCCGTCATACATCACCAGCTGCGCAGCCACCGTATTCAGCGATTTGGCAAGCGCGGTCGCCAGCGTCACCTCGCCATTGTATTTCTTCTCGTAATTTTCGGGCGTCCAGTCGCCGATCCGGATCGGCGCGTCATTGAACACCGAATAGGGCGTCAGCCCCTTCTCGAGTGCGGCAGCATAGACGAAGGGCTTGAACGACGAACCCGGCTGGCGTTTGGCCTTGACGGCGCGGTTGAACTGGCTTGTCGCATAGTCCCTGCCGCCGACCAGCGCCCGGATCGCGCCGGTGCCGTCGATCGAGACGAGGGCCGCCTGCGAGGCGTCGAGCTTGCCGCCCTCCTTGTCGAGCACGTCGACCAGCGATTGCTCGGCCTTCTTTTCCAGCGACTTGTCGATGGTCGTATCGACGATGACGTCTTCCTTGACGTCGCCGATCAGACCCGGCAGCTCGTCCATCACCATGTCGGCGACATAGTGCCCGGCGCCCGACCAGTAGCTCTTGGCCGAAGCCGGGGTCTGCGACATCGCCGTCTTGACTTCGGAATCGGTGATGAAACCCTGCTCGCGCATCGCCGCGAGCACGAGCTGGGCGCGCGCATTCGCCGCGTCCGCATCGCGGGCCGGCGAGAGCCGCGACGGCGCCTTGAGCAGGCCGGCCAGCACCGCGGCCTCGCCGAGGTTCACGTCACGCGCCGATTTATTGAAGTAGCGACGTGAGGCCGCCTCGACGCCATAGGCGTTCGATCCGAAGAACACCCGGTTGAGATACATGGCAAGGATCTGGTCCTTGGTGTRTTTCTGCTCCAGCCAGAGAGACAGCAGCACCTCTTGCACCTTGCGTTCCAGCGTTCTCTCAGGGGAGAGGAAGAGGTTCTTGGCAAGCTGCTGCGTCAGCGTCGAGCCGCCCTGCACCATGTGACCAGCCGTGAGATTGGTCACGACAGCCCGGCCGAGGCCGAGCGGATCGACGCCGAAATGCGAATAGAATCGCCGATCTTCGATGGCGATGACGGCTTCCGGAATATAGGGCGACATGTTTTCGAGCGACAGCGCCTCGCCGCCGGTGGCGCCGCGATTGGCAATGACGCTGCCGTCGACGGCGGTGATCTTCACGTTCGGCGGCCGCTCCGGGATCGCCCATGTGCTGGCGCTCGGCATGCGCGAGCCATAATAGACCACGAGCCCGGCAACGCCGATGCCCGCCCAGATGAAAAGCACGACGCACCAGTAGATCACGCGGCGCAGGAAGCCGAAAAAGCCACCGCCTTCGCGCTCTTGCGGCTCGCGCTTCCGCCGGGGGGCGGCACGTTGCGGCGGGGGATTCGAGCCGCCGCGGCGCTGGGATCGGCCTCCGGCAATGCGGTCGTCGGCATCGAGCGAGAATTCGTCATCGTCGCGTGCCGGGCGGCCGCTGAAGGACGGTTCTATTCTGTCGCCTGATCTGCCTCTGCCTGCCATCGCGGACCGGTCGCACCCCATGTTCGATCGCGAAGCCAGCTTCGCATAACGGTGCTCTTCTCCAGCGCCGCGCGTCTTTTCAGATGCGCGAAGGACGCTGGAGCACTTTGAGTGCCGCCGTGATCATCCGACTGAACTGTAAATGCGGCGATTTAACGGGGTATTAATAATGGAAAGTAAAGCAGACCGCGCCGGGCGACAGCATTGCCTTCAGAACTGGCGGGCCTCGTAATCGTCGAGCGTTTCCGGGTCCTGCTTATATTCCCACTCGCCCAGATGAAAGCGGCGCCAGATCTGGCCGGAAGGGTTGAGGTTCGCCCCATCGGTGAGGCGTACAGGCAGGAGTGGGTTGTGTTTATGCCAAATGGTAACATCGGTAGCGGCTGCCCGAGGGGCGAAAAGCCCGAAGAAAGCCAGGTAGTCTTGCGTCATCAGGGTCCAGCCTCGAACGGATTAAGATCAATCCGCAACTTCACAAAACTGCAATAAAGAATCCCGCAAAACAAGAGCCTCGCGATGGCTTCACATCAAATTGTCGGTGACCGTGTCCGAGGATCGATGCTTCCCCCGCGTTTCCTGTCTTGCGCTCGCCGGCGAAGCGGCGCGCGTCGTGAAAACAAAGACCCGCAGTCTGTGGCGCGAGTTACGTGCGATACGACATAGATTACCGCGCCGCGCGTCTTTTCGAGAGGCGCAAGAGATGCTGTAACACTTTGAATTTCCGGATAATTTTATCCTTAAATTCGATTCCGATGTAAGGAATTGTGCGGGAGGCGGAACCAATAGGCTTCGCGATTGTTTATGGAGAAGCGGGACAACCCCTCACGTCCCGCGAATGATCGGCCGTCTCCCCTCAACACGCGCCGATCGACATCAGGCCCGGTGCATCCCCCAGGGGAGCGCCGGGCTTTTTCTTGGGTGTTTGCCTTTGGCTTGGCAAACCTCAAAAGAGGACGGCGTGCCGTCCCCCTTCTGTTTCATTCGTCGCAGGAGGGATCGCCAGGGCGGCAATCAAAGTTCCTGCGGTCAGGCCTGCGATCATCGCCTCTCCGGTCGTCCCTCTGCCGTTCACCTCTTTGCCGATCGTCCCTTTGCCGATCGTCCCTTTGATTGTCGTCGCGCCAGTCACGATCGCGATCGCGCCCATCTCGGTCGCCATCCCGCTCGCGCCAGTTACGGTCACGATCCCGGTTATCCCGATCGCGGTCACGATCCCGATTGTCGCGGTCGCGGTAGTAATAATCCGGGCCGCGGCTCCAGCGGTCACGGTCGCGATAGAAATCGCGGTTGCGGTAGTAACGGTCCCAATAATTGTCGACGCTGAAGCGAATCATCGGAATGCCGAGCGGACGGTAATATTGCGGGCCGACATAGACGCGGCGCTGCTGGTAGAGGGCCTGCACGTACTGGCCGGAAACCCAGCCGCGGCCGCCGTAGAATTCCACATCGCACCAGTTGACGTCGGAAAGGCATCCGCGGATCTCAACGGAAGAACCGGCCGGGATGACCGCGACGGCAGGATAACGGGTGCTCGGACCCGCACGCATGTTGACGTTCGCCGTCGAGTAGCCCTCGGCAGCCTGCGCTATGGCAGGCGCCAGCATAAGCAGGCCGACCGCTGCGATTTTAACAAAGAGATTTTTCACGCTTCTCAGTCCTTGTTGGCACGTTTTTCAGGCAGCGCTTGGCCGCGTTTCCTTGGCATATGCCATTGAAACAAAAGATAGAGCGATCGCCCCCAGGTGTTAGGGCGTTGTTATTCGTCTTATCTTTCAATGGCTTATATATCGCCCGCGATGAACGCAGCTTGAACGGCGAAATGTCGGACAGCGCCTTGGAGCCGCGAGTGGTGCTTCCGACAAAGGGTCGGCATTGTTAACGGTTGGTTAACCTTTCGGCGGCAGTCTCATTGCAATACCCGCTTGCTCCTTGACCACGGATGAACTGGCACTGAGATGAGCGGATGACGAAAGGCCGGGTCGAACCGGCCTTTTTGTTTTTTGCGATTCTGCCTGGCACGCCTTTCAGGCGGCCAGCGCCTGAAGAATCCGCACCCAGGAGCGGATGCCCTTGTGGTAGGAGACGAGCTCGTATTTCTCGTTCGGCGAGTGGATGCGGTCATCGCTGAGGCCGAAGCCGACGAGCAGCGATTCCATGCCGAGCATCTTCTGGAAATCCCCGACGATCGGGATCGACCCGCCCATGCCGATGACGATGGCGGGTTTCGGCCACTCATCGGAAAGCGCGTTCTTCGCCTTGGTCAGAACAGGCGAATCATAGGAGAGGTGGATCGCTGGCGAGCCGCCATGCGGATGGAACTCGACCGAGCAATCGGCGGGAATTTTCGAGCTGATATAGCTGCGGAAAGCCTCGCGGATGGCGGCCGGATCCTGCGTGCCGACGAGGCGGAACGAAACCTTGGCCGAAGCCTTGGCGGCGATCACCGTCTTGAAGCCTTCGCCGGTATAGCCGCCCCAGATGCCGTTGATTTCGGCGGTCGGCCGAGCCCAGGTGAGTTCCAGCACCGACCGGCCCTTTTCGCCGGACGGGATGGAAAGGCCGACTTCGCCGAGGAAGCTCTCCGCGGTCTTGCCGAGCGTCTCCCATGACGCCTTGATGTTGCCGGGCGTTTCCTCAACGCCTTCATAGAAGCCGTCAAGCGTGATGCGGCCCGTCTCGTCATGCAAACCGGCAAGAGCCTCGACGAGAATATGGATCGGATTGGCCGCCGCGCCGCCGAAGAGGCCGGAATGCAGGTCGCGGTCGGCGGCTGTCACGATCACTTCCTCGCCGACGAGGCCGCGTAGCGCTGCAGCGATCGCCGGCGTGTCGCGGTCCCACATGCCGGTATCGCAGACCAACGCATAATCGGCCTTGAGCTCGGCGGCATTGGCTTCGAGGAAGGGCTTCAGGGATGGCGAGCCGGATTCCTCCTCGCCCTCGAAGAGAATGGTGATGCGGCAGGGAAGCGCGCCGTTGATCTCCTTATAGGCGCGGCAAGCCTCGACGAAGGTCATCAGCTGGCCCTTGTCGTCGGAGGTGCCGCGGCCGGTCAGGATCTTGCGGCCCTCGCCGACATCCTTGATCGACGGCTCGAAGGGGTCATTTTCCCAGAGCTCGATCGGGTCGACCGGCTGAACGTCGTAATGGCCGTAGAAGAGAACATGCGGCGCATCGGCGGAAGCGCCGGCATGGTGGGCGACCACCATCGGATGGCCGGGCGTGTCGCGGACCGAGGCCGCAAAGCCTAGCCCTTCAAGATAGGCGACGAGCCATTCGGCGGCCTTTCGGCATTCGGCTTTATAGGCGGGATCGGTGGAAATCGACTGGATGCGCAGAAGTTCGAACAGCTTGTCGAGGCTCGATGAAAGGTTCTGATCCGCGCGCGCAAGCACCTGGTTTACATCGGTCATTTTCGACTCCTTTTGAAATTCGGCCGGACGATAGACCAAACCAGAAAGGCAGGCGAGGCGGAAAAACAAAAAATCGTCGGCGCGAAAGACCGGCGGGGCATGGACTAATATCAGGAAGATTTGCCGGATAATATAAAAGGTAATACTAATTCAATTTACAGTTATTTAGTACAACCTAAATAGTTTGACCGAATTCAGCTGTGCGAGGTTCGGATGTTTTCGGTCATCACATGTATTCGGGACAACCACGATTGGCGGCTCGTGCTTGCGGCGGCCGCGGTCTGCCTCGTTGGCGCTATGGCGGCCATGCTGCTGCTTTCCCGCGCCCAGGAATGCGATGCCGGGCGGCGCAAGCTCTGGATCGGCGCCTCGGCTTTCGCTTTCGGTACCGGCGTATGGGCAACGCACTTCATCGCGATGCTGGCCTATGACGGCGGCATGCCGATCGGCTACCAACTGGGCCTGACGACGCTTTCTTTCCTCCTGTCGGTTGTCGGTTCGTGGGCGGCGATCCTCGTTGCTTCGGAAAGCCGCGGCAGGTTTTCTCGCATCCGCGGCGGCGCCCTGATGGCGCTCGGCATCGCCTCCATGCACCTGACCGGCATGCAGGCGATCGAAACGCAGGCTGTCATCCTTCATGATCCCTTGATGACGCTGAGTGCGGTTCTCGCGGGAGCGCTGTTGTCGAGCGCCGCCTTCCACGCCTTTTTCCAATTGAAGGGACTGAGGCGGCTCCTCGCCTCGTCAATCACTTTCGTCCTCGCGATCTGCGCTCTCCATTTCATCTCGATGGCCAGCATCACGCTCGTGCCGGATCCCGGCAAAGAGCTTCCGGCAACGGTGCTCGACGCCAGCCTGCTTGCTGCGATCGTCGTGGTGGCGGCGACGACGCTCATTCTGATTGCGCTCGCGGTGGTCTTTATCGAAAGCCATCTGACGGATCTGAGGGGGCTGGCGAATGCCTCGCAGGAAGGGCTGCTGATCCTGCGGGAAGGCCGGATCATCGACGCCAATGAACGCTTCCAGGAGCTTTCCGGCTGGAAGCTTGCCGGTCTTGCCGGCAAGGCGCCCTCGGCTGTTTTGACCGCTTTTCAGGGGACTGGGCAGAACAGACCCAGCGAGACGCTGCTCAACACCAGGGACGGCGGGGAGATCGCCGTCGAAGTGACCGCGAGCAGGATCGTCTATCGCGGGCACAATTGCGAGGTGCTGGCGGTGCGTGATCTCACCGAGCGCAGGCAGGCCGAGGAGATGATCGAGCATCTCGCCCACCACGACGTGCTCACCGATCTGCCGAACAGGTCGCTGTTCGATACCCGCATCCGGCAGGCGCTGCAGATGGCCGAACGAAAGAACAGCGAGGTTGCCCTCTTCTATCTCGACCTCGATCGCTTCAAGGCCGTCAACGATATCTTCGGCCATGCCGAAGGCGACCGTATTCTCCGCAAGGTCGCCTCGATCCTGCGCCGCGTGGCCGATGAAAGCGATACGATCGCCCGCCTCGGCGGCGATGAATTCGCCATCATTCAGCTCGCCGGGCAGCAGCCGGCGGCGGCCCAAAAGCTTGCGGCTGATATCCTTGGCGAATTCGCCGCCGAGATGGACACGGCGCGCGACCCGACCGCCGTCGGCGTCAGCGTCGGCATCGCACTCTATCCCGCGGATGGCGCTGCTGCTGAAGAACTCTGCAACAATGCCGATACTGCACTCTACCGCGTCAAGCATGACGGTCGCGGCAAGGTCTGTTTCTTCGACGCGGAAATGGATAAGGCGGCACGGAACCGCCGCCAGATCGAAAGCGAACTGCGTCATGCGATCATCCGCAACCAGATCCACGTCAGCTATCAGCCGATCCTCGATGCGCACAGCGGCGAGATCGGCGGCTACGAGGCCCTGATGCGCTGGAACCGGCCAGGTCACGGCTTGACCGAGCCCGATATCTTCATCCCGATCGCCGAGGAAAGCGGCTCGATCGTCCAACTCGGCGAATGGGTGTTGCAGCAGGCCTGCAGGGAGGCTGTGCGCTGGCCGCTGCCGTTGATGATCGCCGTCAATCTCTCGCCGGTGCAATTCATGCTGCCGAACCTCTGCGAGCGGATCGAGGCGATCCTCGCCGAAACCGGGCTTGCGCCCGGCCGGCTGGAGCTCGAGATCACCGAGGCGGCCCTCATTCGCGATCGCGACCGGGTGATGACGACGCTGCTGCGGCTGCACAAGCTCGGCGTGCACATCGTCATGGATGATTTCGGCACCGGTTTTTCCTCGCTTTCCAACCTGCGTTCATTCCCTTTCGACAAGATCAAGGTCGACCGCAGTTTCACCGGCGTGCTGGAACATGATGCGGGGGCGCGCTCGATCGTGCGCGCCATCATCGGCCTTGGTCATAGCCTCGGAATGCCTGTCGTGACGGAGGGCGTGGAAACCGAGATGCAGCGCCGGATCGTCGTCGAGGAAGGCTGCGCGCAAGTGCAGGGCCTTTTACTCGGCAAGCCGGATATCGAGCCGAGCATCAAGCTTGCCGCCCACGAAAACGTCCTGACCGCGCAGATGGAAACCGGCGTGTCGTCATTGCGACGCGCACATGGTGCTGGCGAGTGATCTTACAGCGCCGCGCGTCTTTTCAGACGCGCAAAGGACGCTGTAACACTTTTAGACTGCTGCATAATTTTCCTTAAATCGATTCCGATTTAAGGAACTATGCAGTGGTCAGAGCGCCTTGGCGTTTTCCAGAAGCCGGCGGATATATTCGAGTGTCAGCTCGCGCTCGAAAACTCGAAAACCTTTAAACAGCGCCAGGTCGGCCTCACGCGCGGTCTCGATCGCTTCGGCCTCCATGGCGCGGGCGCGCGGCGTCAGGAAGAGCAGTTGCGCCCGCTTGTCGGACGGATGCGGCCGCCGTTCGATCAACCCGTCGCGCACCATGCGCGAAAGCGTGTTGGCCATGGTCGCCTGCTCAATATCGACCCGCTCGAGAAGCTGTTTCTGGGTCAGCCCGTCCTCGGCCCAGAGTTCCAGCAGAATGGGGAACTGGCCCGGAGAAAAACCGAGCCCGACCGCGCGCTGGTGCAGCGAGCGGGCAAAACCCTTCGCCAGCTGGCTGGCAAGGTAGGCTCCCGAATCCATGCGGTTAAATCCCATGATTGCAAGTTAGGCTCAAAACCATGCCGGAGACAATGTAGCAAATCGCATACGATGCTCCATAACATGCAAGCGGCGATCAGAATTTCGAGTGTCTCGAAAAAACAAAAGTCGCCATGGCCTGGAGGTTGGCCATGGCGACTTTAAAGTGGGGACAAAGGCCCGGAGAGGGGGATAAGGCCTTTGTCCAAGCCTGACGCGGCGGGGGACAAGCCGGTAATCAGACCCGCGGCGCAATCAAGCGCCGGTGACATGGATTTGTGCCTCAGAATGTGGTTTTTCAAGGGAGGGCCATCGTTACAAATCGGTAACAGTTTGGTGAGCCGGAATCCCGGCTGCATGATTCCGGGAATCGGAATCGCTCGAAGGATAAAATTATGCAGCAACGCCAAGTGCTCAGCGTTCTCTGCGCGTCCGAAAGGACGCGCGGCGCTGTGACGCTCCGAACGCCATAATCCTTTTCGCGCGCCGAACTTTATGCCGAACTCTATATGGACCTCGTCCCATGCCCGCGCTATCCATGCACGCATGAAAAAAGGCGATCACCTCTTCCTAGTCGATGGTTCCGGATTCATCTTCCGGGCGTTTCATGCATTACCGCCGCTGACCCGCAAGACCGACGGCCTGCCGATCGGCGCCGTTTCCGGTTTCTGCAACATGTTGTGGAAACTGCTGAGGGATGCACGCAATACCGATGTCGGCGTGACGCCGACACATCTTGCCGTCATCTTCGATTATTCCGCCAAGACGTTTCGCAAGGATCTCTACGACGCCTACAAGGCGAACCGCTCCGCTCCGCCGGAAGAGCTCATCCCGCAATTCGGCCTTATAAGAGAGGCGACCCGCGCCTTCAATCTGCCCTGCATCGAGACCGAAGGCTTCGAGGCCGACGACATCATCGCCACCTATGCCCGCCAGGCCGAAGCGACCGGCGCCGATGTCACCGTCGTCTCCTCCGACAAGGATCTGATGCAGCTCGTCAGCCCCAATGTCCACATGTATGACAGCATGAAGGACAAGCAGATCGGCATTCCCGATGTCATCGAGAAATGGGGCGTGCCGCCGGAAAAGATGGTCGACCTGCAGGCGATGACCGGTGATTCCGTCGACAACGTTCCCGGCATTCCCGGCATCGGCCCGAAAACCGCCGCCCAGCTCCTCGAGGAATACGGCGATCTCGACACCCTGCTCGAACGCGCCACCGAGATCAAACAGGTCAAACGCCGCGAGACGATCCTCGCCAATATCGACATGGCCAGGCTCTCGCGCGACCTCGTGCGGTTGCGCACCGATGTGCCGCTCGATCTCGATCTCGACGCGCTGGTGTTGGAACCGCAGAACGGCCCGAAGCTGATCGGCTTCCTCAAGACGATGGAATTCACCACGCTGACGCGCCGTGTCGCCGAAGCCTGCGATTGCGATGCGAGCGCCATCGAACCGGCGATCGTTCGCATCGAATGGGGTGAGGCTGCCCGCGGCCCGGATCTCGATGCGGCCGAACCTGAGCCCGTTGCTGGCGGCATCCCCGATGTTTCTGGCGAATCCATGCCGGTGCCGCCGCGTGCGAAAGCGAAGACCGCTGTCGAGGGCGCCTTTTCGCCCGCCGATCTTGCCAAGGCGCGGGCCGAAGCCTTTGCGACGCTGCCCTTCGATCATTCGGCCTATGTCACGATCCGCGATCTGACGACGCTCGACCGCTGGATCGCCGATGCGCGCGCTACCGGCCTCGTTGCTTTCGATACCGAGACCACGTCGCTGGATGCGATGCAGGCCGAGCTTGTCGGCTTTTCGCTGGCGATCGCTGACAATACGGCCGATCCCACCGGCACGAAGATCCGCGCCGCCTATGTGCCGCTCGTCCACAAGAACGGCGTCGGCGATCTGCTCGGCGGCGGCCTTGCCGAAAACCAGATTCCCATGGGCGATGCCCTGCCACGGCTGAAGGCATTGCTGGAAGACGAATCGGTTCTCAAGGTCGCCCAGAACCTGAAATACGATTACCTGCTGATGAAGCGCTACGGCATCGAGACCAGAAGTTTCGACGACACGATGCTGATCTCCTACGTGCTCGACGCCGGCACCGGCGCGCATGGCATGGACCCGCTCTCGGAAAAGTTCCTCGGCCATACGCCGATCCCCTACAAGGACGTGGCGGGCAGCGGCAAGGCGAACGTCACCTTCGATCTGGTCGATATCGACCGCGCCACCCATTATGCCGCCGAAGATGCCGACGTGACGCTGCGCCTCTGGCTGGTGCTGAAGCCGCGGCTGGCGGCGGCGGGATTGACCAGCGTCTATGAACGGCTGGAGCGGCCGCTATTGCCGGTGCTGGCGCGCATGGAAGCGCGCGGCATCACCGTCGACCGGCAGATCCTGTCGCGCCTGTCCGGCGAGCTGGCCCAGAGTGCAGCAAGGCTGGAGGACGAGATTTACGTGCTGGCTGGCGAGCGTTTCAATATCGGTTCGCCGAAGCAGCTGGGCGATATCTTGTTCGGCAAGATGGGCCTTTCCGGCGGCAGCAAGACGAAGACAGGCCAATGGTCCACCTCCGCCCAGGTGCTCGAGGATCTGGCCGCCGCCGGTTTCGAATTGCCGCGCAAGATCGTCGACTGGCGCCAAGTTACCAAGCTGAAATCCACCTATACCGACGCGCTTCCGGGTTACGTTCACCCCGAGACAAAGCGGGTCCACACCTCCTACTCGCTGGCATCGACGACCACGGGGCGCCTGTCCTCGTCGGAGCCGAACCTGCAGAACATTCCGGTGCGCACCGCAGAAGGCCGCAAGATCCGCACCGCCTTCATCTCGACGCCTGGCCACAAGCTGATCTCCGCCGACTACAGCCAGATCGAACTGCGCGTGCTTGCCCATGTGGCCGAGATCCCGCAATTGACCAAGGCCTTCGAAGATGGCGTCGACATCCACGCCATGACGGCGTCGGAAATGTTCGGCGTTCCGGTGGAAGGCATGCCGGGCGAGGTGCGCCGCCGCGCCAAGGCGATCAATTTCGGCATCATCTACGGCATCTCGGCCTTCGGCCTTGCCAATCAGCTTTCGATCGAGCGTTCGGAAGCCGGCGACTACATCAAGAAGTATTTCGAGCGTTTCCCCGGCATCCGCGACTATATGGAAAGCCGGAAGGCCATGGCGCGCGACAAGGGTTACGTCGAAACGATCTTCGGTCGCCGCATCAACTATCCCGAAATCCGCTCGTCCAATCCATCCGTACRCGCATTCAACGAACGTGCGGCGATCAATGCGCCCATCCAGGGCTCGGCTGCCGACGTCATCCGCCGGGCGATGATCAAGATAGAGCCGGCGCTTGTTGAAGTCGGCCTTGCCGATCGCGTCCGCATGCTGCTGCAGGTGCACGATGAACTCATCTTCGAGGTCGAGGACGGGGATGTCGAAAAGGCGATGCCGGTCATCGTCTCGGTCATGGAAAACGCCACCATGCCGGCGCTGGAAATGCGCGTGCCGCTGAGGGTCGATGCCCGCGCCGCCACCAATTGGGACGAGGCGCACTAAAGCATGTCGCGCAAAACTGTGCAGCGGTTTTGCGACAACGACATGCGTGGAAATAAAACCTAAAGCGCGACGAGCGAATCTGAAAGATTGCGACGCGCTTTAGAGCGCCTCGCCAAAATTGGCAAAGATTTTTCTCACTGCCAGAACTCATTGAAAGTGCAGCGATTTATCTCCAGGAGTCGTATCGGAACGATACGGCAGGAAGGAACTTATTAACCTTCCTTTTCTATCCCGGTAGGGTCGTAATTTGCAAAGCATGAGTGAGTAGCGGACGCATGCGTTTTCCCAGAACCAATTTGACGGATGCCGGAGATTTTTCCAGCGAGATTGAAACGGACCTTCCGGCGGAAAACCCAGGGGAGAAGCCGGCGGCACCCATCTGGCAGAGCAACTTTTCCCTCGCGCCGAATGTCCGTTTCACCCGCACGCCGGAAACGCTGATCAGCAAGCGGCGCGCGCCGAATGAGCCCGTTCGCGATGATTCGCAGATTGGACAGCAGGCGATACGGATAGAGCCGGTTGCCGTCGACGTGCCGTTCGATATCTATCTGCCCGAGCCGGACGAAATTTCCGCAGCACCGCACAGGGTTGAACTGCAGCAGTCACCTTTGCCTGACGTGCCGGGCGCGCCCGCCTTCCGCGCCAGCGCCGAGCTTTCCTCCATTTCGGATTTCGCCTTCTGGGAAGTCATGGCCTTCGAAGAGACGCCGGTTCGCGCGCCTTCCTTGATCTCGTTCCCGAAGACCGAGGCCTCGCCCGAATCGATCACGTCGCTGTTCCGGATCATGGAATGGCGCCCCGGCCGGCCGGCCCCTGCTCCCGTCACCTCCCGCGCGGTCCCGCAGCCCGCCGCGATCTCCGCAAAGGTTGCTGTGCGCCCTCCGGCCGCCCCGTCCCTGGAAAGGCCCAGGCGCATCGCTGTCGAGGCACCGGTCATGCCGGCACCTCAAGCGGCGCCAACCCCCCAGGTCGCGACAGCCCCTCAAATTGCATCAGCACCTCAGGCAGCACCAGCGCCGCAGCGCACCCCGCCTGTCGCCGCGGTTCTGCCGTCGCCGCGCCTGGCCGCGAGGCCCGAAAGGATCGACGCATCCGGCTATGAATTCCCGCCGCGCGCCCTGCTGCAGGAACCGCCGGAACGCCTCGGCGAGATCATGTCGCAAGAGACGCTGGAACAGAATGCCGGGCTTCTGGAAAGCGTGCTGGAGGATTTCGGCATCAAGGGCGAGATCATCCATGTCCGCCCCGGCCCTGTCGTCACCCTCTATGAATTCGAGCCGGCGCCGGGCGTGAAATCGTCGCGCGTCATCGGCCTTGCCGACGATATCGCCCGCTCGATGTCGGCGCTTTCGGCCCGTGTTGCCGTCGTCCCCGGCCGCAACGTCATCGGCATCGAATTGCCGAATGTGACACGTGAAACTGTCTATTTCCGCGAGATGATCGAAAGCCAGGATTTCGAGAAGAGCGGCTATAAGCTGGCGCTCGGCCTCGGCAAGACCATCGGCGGCGAGCCTGTCATTGCCGAACTCGCCAAGATGCCGCATCTGCTCGTCGCCGGCACCACCGGTTCCGGCAAGTCGGTCGCCATCAACACGATGATCCTGTCGCTGCTCTACCGCATGACGCCGGAACAGTGCCGCCTGATCATGGTCGACCCGAAGATGCTCGAACTGTCAGTCTATGACGGCATCCCGCATCTGCTGACGCCCGTCGTCACCGATCCGAAGAAGGCGGTCATGGCGCTGAAATGGGCCGTGCGCGAAATGGAGGAGCGCTATCGCAAGATGTCGCGCCTCGGTGTCCGCAACATCGACGGTTACAACGACCGCGTCGCCCAGGCCCGCGAAAAGGGCGAGACCATCCATGTCATGGTCCAGGTCGGCTTCGACAAGGGCACCGGCACTCCGATCGAGGAAAGCCAGGCGCTGGACCTGACGCCGATGCCCTATATCGTCGTCATCGTCGATGAGATGGCCGACCTGATGATGGTCGCCGGCAAGGACATCGAAGGCGCGATCCAGCGCCTCGCCCAGATGGCGCGAGCCGCCGGCATCCATCTGATCATGGCGACACAGCGTCCGTCCGTTGACGTCATCACCGGCACGATCAAGGCAAACTTCCCGACCCGCATCTCCTTCCAGGTGACCTCGAAGATCGACAGCCGCACCATTCTCGGCGAACAGGGTGCTGAACAACTGCTCGGTCAGGGAGATATGCTGCATATGCAGGGCGGCGGGCGGATTTCCCGTGTCCACGGTCCCTTCGTCTCCGATGTCGAGGTCGAAAAGGTCGTTGCCCATCTGAAAACCCAAGGCCGTCCCGAATATCTCGACACTGTCACCGCCGACGAGGAGGAAGAGACGGAAGAGGAAGAAGCCGGCGCCGTTTTCGACAAGAGCGCCATGGCCTCGGAGGATGGCAACGAGCTTTACGAACAGGCGGTCAAGGTCGTCATGCGCGACAAGAAATGCTCGACGTCCTACATCCAGCGCCGCCTCGGCATCGGCTATAACCGCGCCGCCTCGCTGGTGGAACGCATGGAGAAGGAAGGTCTGGTCGGTCCGGCCAATCACGTCGGCAAGCGCGAGATCGTATCGGGACGGGGCGATGGCGATTAATCGATAATGGCATGGAGTGCACTGCGCGCACTCCATTTCATGTCCTCAAGGCAGCCAGCCGAACCGTCTCGCTGACAAACGCGGTCTTTCCGCCGGTATAAAAATCCCAATCGCGGCTTGCCTCCGCAGCCAGCCTGCGTTTCAGATCGGCATAGGCCCTGGCCCTCTCGGGATGATCCCGGAGATAATCGCGAAACAGAATGCGCTCCCGATGCGCGCGATTATTGGGTCCGCAAAGATAGAGCTTGAAGCCATAAGCTTGATGATCGCGGGTGAAAGCCCATCGTTGCTCTCCAGTATCGCCGTGGAAGACGAAATCGGCCGCGCGCACCACCTCGATCGCCGCCGGCAGGAACGCGTCGGATATCATCACGGCATCGAGGTCGATCTTCGGCTTGGCCGCCAGGCCAGGCACCGAGGTGCTGCCGATATGATCGATCGAAAGCAGGCGGTCGCCGAGCAAGGCGGAGACCTCGGCGCTGATTTCGGCAAAGAGCCGCGGCCAGCAAGGATCGT
This sequence comes from Rhizobium sp. 01N447_2, assembly GCF_056399245.1. NCBI lineage: Bacteria > Pseudomonadati > Pseudomonadota > Alphaproteobacteria > Hyphomicrobiales > Rhizobiaceae > Rhizobium > Rhizobium sp. 01N447_2. Next base: position 79,964 of record NZ_JBFTQY010000010.1, on the reverse strand, counting down.
AGTCGACCACCTTGATAGCACGCATGCCCTTCCTCTCGATCCGTTCAGTGCGTCTTGGTCAGCAACCCGTTTAGGATCTCGATCATCTTCTGCTCGGCCTCTTCGAGCGAGCCGCTATTGTCGAGCTCCACCACGTCGTATTCGCCGCGCACCGTCAGCGGTCCGCGGGCAAGCCGGGCCATGATATCTTCATGCGTCTCGCGGCCGCGCGCCTCCAGCCGACCGGCGAGCACTTCGGGGCGGGCGGTGACGTTGATGACTTTCAGACGCGGGAAGGCGGCCTGGAAGCGATGAAGCGCCGAGCGCGAGCCGTTGGCGACGACGACGTGGCCTTTCGACAGCGCTACCGAAACTTCGGCCGGAATGCCGTATTTCAGGCCGTGCGCTTCCCACCAGACGGCGAAGGAGCCTGATTGCTCCATGGCGGCAAAACCTTGGAGGGAGACGGAAAGATGATCTTCGCCGCCGGCGTCACGGTGACGGGTGATAACGCGGCGGACGAAATGCACATCGTCGCGGCCCTTGAAACGCCGGGCCGCGAGGTTCATCAGCGTGTCCTTGCCAGCGCCGCTCGGTCCGACGACGACGACCATGATGCCGCGCTCGGCTCCGGCTCCTGCGTGGGGTTCGTGCGACATCGTCATGCGACACGGCGTCCTTGGCGCCAGACCGAGCGTGTCACCGGCACGCCGTGCGAACGATGGACGCGAACGAGATCGGCGCGCAGTCCCGTTGCGATCCGGCCGCGATCATCGAGGCTGACGGTGCGGGCGGGTGTCGACGTCACCATGGCGATCGCCTTCGGCAGGCTGATGCTCTCGACCTCATCGGCGAGGATGAACGGCGCATGCAGTAGGCTGAGCGGCACGTAATCAGAGGAAAGCACATCGAGCACCCCCATTTCGGCAAGGTCGCGGGCGGCGATGTTGCCGGAATGGGATTTGCCGCGCACGATGTTCGGCGCGCCCATCAGCACGCTCATGCCATGTCCGTGCGATGCCCGAGCGGCGTCGAAGCTGGTCGGGAACTCGGCCAGGCGCACACCGTTGTCGATCGCCTCGTCGACATGCGAGAGCGTCGCATCGTCATGGCTTGCCACGGTGATGCCGCGCTCGGCGCAGACCTTGGCGATGGCGTTGCGGTGCGGCGTCGAATTGCGCGCCGATTCTGCCTGGCGCTTGGCGACGAAACGCGCAAAAGCCTCGTCGCTCAGGCCCCGCTTCTTCTGGTAGTAGAAGACATATTGATCCATCGTCTGGAACTGACGCTGGCCGGGTGCATGATCCATCAGCGAGACGAGCCGCACATGCCGGTCGTTTTCGAAGTCGGCGAAATGTTCGAGCACATTGTCGGCCGAGACCTCGCAGCGCAAATGAAGCAGGTGCTCGGCACGCAGCCTGCCTTCCTTCTCCGCCGACTGGATGGCATCGGCCATCTCGCGCATCTCGCCATGTTCGAAGCCGCCGTCCTCGTCCGCACCCATGCGCAGGCAGTCGAACACAGTGGTAATGCCTGAGGTGACGATCTGGGCGTCATGCGCCTGGATGGCGGCGGTCTTGTTCCAGCGAATGCCGGGGCGCGGCTGATAATGGCCTTCGAGATGATCGGTGTGCAGTTCGACAAGGCCTGGGATGACGTAGTCGCCTTCGAAATCTTCGCCGGCTACCGAGTTACCCCCGGAGATGTCGGCGATCTTCCCGTCGCGGATGAGGATCGAGCCTAAGAGGATGTCATCCTCGAGAACGATGCGGGCGTTGGAAAACACGGTCTCTTTGCTCATGTCGTCAAGTCTTTCAGCTTTTGGCGCCGGCAAGCGGCAGCCAGGAATGAATTTTGAACGGGGCACCGCGCGTCTCCTCGATGAAGACGGCAAGGCCGGAAATCGAAAGCGGTCGGCCGGTGAAATCGGCAAAACGCTCGGTCAGGATCGCTTTCATTACCTGAGCACGTGTCTCGGGCACCTGGCCGCTCAGCGTCATGTGAAAGCCGAAATCCTCCATGACGTAAGGATAACCCCAGCGCTGCAGATGGGTGCGCTGGCTGTCGCTGAGCTTCTCCGGGTTGCGCCGCGCCATATCGGCCTCGGAAAGCGCTGCCCGGAACGGTTCGAACGACCTTACCACCTTCGCGGCGAAATCCTGAAGAGGTTGATGAAGAGAACCGGGAACGAGAGCAAAAAAACGGCCGAGCTGGCCGAGCACGAGTTCAGGAATCTCGAAGGCTTGCGTGCGCTGGGCAAAATCCTCGGCAACGGCCATGAGATCTTTCTCGGTGACCGAGGAGGCGAGCGAAAAGGGCGCCTTGATCGTGGCGTGAAAGCCGTAGCGGCGGGGGTCAGCGGTCAGCTCGAATTGCTCTGCCGCACCCAGTTGCGCATATTCCGGTGCCGGATAGGTCTCGCCGGTGAAAGCATTGCGACCGAGCCAGAGCGAGGCCGCGCYGGTCAGGGGATCATCCTTCGGCGGCGAGAAATAGAGAGCGTAGCGCAAGGCTTTTGTCCTGGAGATCGTCCAAACGGGGAGGGCACTGTGCAGTGATTTGGCGGCGAACCGCAAGCAGGCTCCCGGCTAAAAGATTTCCGTGACAGAATGATGATGGCGTCGCGCCGCCACCGTCTTTGATCAATGGATCAGTGGATTTTCGTGCCCATCAGCCGGTGGCGCAACGCATTCGAGGCGGTGTCGAATATGAAGACAACGATCAGGATCAGAATGACCATGTAGGCGACGTTTTCCCAATTGGCGTTGGTGCGCATGGCCTCCCACAGTTTCAGGCCGATGCCGCCGGCGCCGACAGCGCCGATAATGGTCGCGCCGCGCACGTTCGATTCCCATTGGTAGAGCGTCTGGCTGACGAAGACGGGAACGATCTGCGGCATAATGCCGTAACGATGAACGAGCACGGTCTGAGCGCCTGTTGATTTGATGCCTTCCCGCGGCTTGTTGTCGATATTCTCGAGGCCTTCGGAATAGAGTTTGCCGAGCGTGCCGGTCTCGGTGAGGAAGATCGCACCGCTGCCGGCAAGCGGGCCAGGGCCGAAGGCGCGTGTCAGGAACAGCGCCCAGATCAGCATATCGACCGAGCGCAGAAAATCGAAGAAGCGCTTCAGGACCTGGTTCAGCAGGCGGTTCGGCGTGATGTTGCGGGCTGCCAGGAAGGCGAGCGGAAAGGCGGTAAGCGAGCCGAGCAGCGTTCCGAGGAACGCCATGACGATCGTCTGGAAAAGCTTGGTCCAGACGTCGCCGTGCTGCCATTCGCTGTTGTTCCAGATATCGTCGAAGGCGAGCGACAGGTTGGATTGGTCGGGCTTGATGCGCGGACCGGAGACGATGAGGCTGACGACCTCGCCGACCGGCTTGTCGAAGAAGGATGATTGCGTGTCGAAGATGAAATTCGCCCAGCCGATGAAACGTTTGCGCATCTTCACCCGGTCGACGGATATGCTGACATTGCCGGCAAAGCCGAGATCCGCCAGCACGTTGTCATCATAGACCGTCATCCAGCCGGGTACCGGTCCGACGACTTTCGGCGCACCGCCGAAAACGTCCACCGGGACGCTGACGCCATACGCGGTGACGATCGTCTCGCTCTTCGAGACGGTGACGGTGCGGCTGGTGCCGCTGATCGAAACGGTGATGCTGCCGTCGGGGTTGTTGACCAGCCAGTCCGGATTCGGATTGTCGCCGAGCGGCGAGAAACGCGGATAACGGATGTCGATCGAGCCGTCATCCTCGATGCGGAATTCCGGCTGAACGTCGTAGCTCACCCATTGGCTGAGATAGATGCCGACGCGCTCCCAATGGGCTTCGACGAAGAGCTTGGGCAGATCGAAGAACCAGACGGCATAGAGGCTGTAGAGCAGCGTCGCGATGAGGATCATCAGCCCGCCGAAACGCTGGCGGAACGACTGGTGGAAATATTCCGGATAGCGCGTTTCTATCTCGTGCATACGGTTTGCGTCGATCACCGTCATGGCGGCCTCAATGTTGCAGAAGGAAGGCGTGCTCGCCGACCAGGCGGCGGCGCAGCCATGCGGAGAACTGGTCGACGGCGACGATCGTCACGAACAGCAGAAGAACGAGCGCCACCGTCTTGGCGCCGAAGCCGCGCGAGATCGAAAGTTTCAGCTCCTCGCCGATGCCGCCGCCGCCGACGGCGCCGATAATGGTCGAGGCGCGCACGTTGATCTCAAGGCGCAGCAGCGCATAGGAGGTGAAATTCGGCAGCACTTGCGGCAGGGCGGCAAAGCGGACGCGCTCCCACCAGTTGGCGCCGACGGCTTTCATGCCCTCATGCGGCTTCATGTCGATATTCTCGGCCACTTCGTAGAAGAGTTTGCCGAGCGCACCGATCGTGTGCAGGGTGATGGCGATGATGGCGGCGACCGGCCCGATCGACAGGATCGCCGAAAACAGCCCGGCAATGACGATTTCCGGGAAGGCGCGCAGGAATTCCATCAGCCGCTTGGTGAAGATGCGCAACGGCCATGAATTCGTCAGGTTGCGCGCGGCAAAGAAGCTCAAGGGGACGGCAAAGACGAAGGCGATGATCGTCGAGATCAGCGCCACGTTGATCGTGACGATCATCAGCTCGAAATATTCGGGAATGTAGAAGGCGCCCCAGACATAGACGCGTCCCCTGTCGAAATTGAATTCCTCGCCGCCCTTGTCGTTGACGCTCGCTATGTCGAACAGCGCGCGCCAGACGTCGTGCCAATCCTTGGGGATGAGCCAGCTCAGGAAGTCGAAGAGATGCGGCAGGCGGTCGAAGAAATGGCCGGCATTGCTCTCATCGGCGAAGCGGACGGAGCTGACAAAAGCCGCAATCAGGATAACCAGGCCGAGAACGGTATAGAAGCGGCGCTTGGCCACCATCCGGTCCCAGGCGGTGCCGATCTCCTTGGCGCTCTGCATGTGCGGCTGTGTATCGGCAATAGTCATCAACGCCTCGCCTACTGCATAATTCAAAGTGCTTCAGCGTCCTTTGCGGCTCTCGAAAAGACGCGTGGTGCTGTCGTCACAAGATAAAGGGCGGCCGTTTCCGGCCGCCCTGCATTCAAAAGCCCGATCAGCCGCCGATGGCAGCTTTGCGGACGTCGACGACGGCGTTGTAGAAGTCGTGCTTGACGGGCGCGTAGCCCTTGTAGTCGCCGCCTTCGACAGCGGCGAAGCACTTGTGGTCCTTCTCCGGCAGAGCCGTGAAGAAGGCTGCAAGCTTCGTCTGCCACTCTTCGCCGAGAGCGTTGCGAACGACGAGCGGGCCGTTCGGGATCAGCGGCGAACGCCACACTTCGACCAGCTTGTTCGGATCGACGGCGCCCTTGTCGACTTCCTTGCGGAAGGTGCCGGAGGTGTAGCCGTCCTTGAAGTCGCCGATGCCCGAGCTGTCGTCGACGGCAATATCGACCTTGCCGTCATACGCAGCGAGAAGGTTGTTCTCGTGGCCGCCGTTGAACTGGGTCGAGGCGAAGAACTTGTCGTTCGGCATGCCCGTGTCCTTCGGGATCTGCGTCAGCGGAACGAGGTAGCCGGAGGTGGAATCCGGATCGGCATAGCCGAGCTTCTTGCCCTTGGCGTCCTTGATGGACTTGATGCCGGAGGACTTCAGAGCGAGGCCGATCGAGTAATAACCCGTCGAGCCGTCCTTCTGCTGCGTCGTCAGGATCGGCGTCACAGCCTTCGAATCCTTGATGTAGACGGCGGCATAGCCGGAGGCGCCGAGTTCGGCGAAGTCGAGCGTGCCACCGAGCAGGCCCTGGATCACGCCGTCATAGTCGGCGGCCGGGAAGAGCGAAACCTTCTCGAAGCCGAATTCCTGCTTCAGGTGGTCGGCAAGGCAGGCATAGTTGCGCAGGCGGTCGGTTTCGTTTTCGCCGCCGAGGATGCCGATGCGGAATTCCTTGAGGTCTGCAGCATGGGCAGCGCCGACGAGCGCGAAGAGCGCCGTTGCCGCAAAGAGTGCTTTCTTCAACATGTTCTCTCCTATTGACCGGTGTCCCCGGTCTTCCCGTTACAAAGAAGTGTGCCCTTGACGCGGGCGCTCGATCGCGGCTGCCTCTCAGAGGCCGGCCAGCGCCAGCGGTTGGGTGCCGGCGGATTGATTGTCTGCCCGCTCGGGGGCGATATTGATCGATGTCGAGGTCACCGTTTCGTCGATGCCGGCGCCGTCCTTGTCCGTCCCGTAGATTTCCTTCACCGCTTCGGCGGTCAGCTCCGAGGGCTTGCCGTCGAAGACGACGCGGCCGCCGGCCATGCCGACGATGCGCTCACAATAGTTGCGGGCGGTGTCGAGCGTGTGAAGGTTGGTGATGACGGTGATGCCCTCGCGCTCGTTGATGTCGCGCAGCGCATCCATGACGATCTTGGCGTTCAGCGGATCGAGAGAGGCGATCGGCTCGTCGGCAAGAACCATCTTCGGGTTCTGCATCAGCGCGCGGGCGATCGCCACGCGCTGCTGCTGGCCGCCGGAAAGCGTGCCGGCCGCCTGCAGCGCCGTCTGCTCGATGCCGAGGCGTTCGAGTGCCGCGATGGCATGCACGCGTTCCTCGCGGGTGAAGATGTTGAGGAGGCTCATAAGCGTCGAGCGATGATTGAGGCGGCCGAGCATGACATTGGTGAGAACGTCGAGGCGCGGTACCAGGTTGAACTGCTGGAAGATCATCGCGCAGTCGCGCTGCCAGTTGCGCAACGCCTGGCCGCGAAGCCCGGAGACCTCGACGCCGGCGAAATGAACGGAGCCGGAGCTCGGCTCCTGAAGGCGGTTGATCATGCGCAGCAGCGTCGACTTGCCGGCGCCGGAGCGGCCGATGACGCCGACCATCTGGCCCTGGGGAATGGCGAGCGTGACGGAATCGACGGCGAGCTTTTTTCCGAAACGACGTGTGACATTCTTCAGCTCGAACATCATGCTCTTCCCTTGCGATCCAGGCCTTGATCAGCATCGCATTAGTCCCGCTTGATGAACCTCGCATGTCAAATTTGTGTAAGTCCTGTCACAATTCTCCGCCCCCATATCGGGGGTTTAACCGCCGTAGCGGGACAGGAAATCTTCCGCGCTAAGGTTGCGGAAATCCTGGAGCGCCTGGCGCAGCCGATCGTGCTCCCAGTCCCACCAGCAAAGCCTGTCCATCCGTTCGCCGACCTCTCTTGGAAAGCGCTCGCGGATGAGCTTGGCCGGCACGCCGCCGACGATCGCATAGGGCGCGACGTCCTTCGAGACGACGGCCCCGGCTCCGATCACCGCGCCGTTGCCGACGCTAACGCCGGGCAGGATGGTCGCTCCGTGGCCGATCCAGACATCGTTGCCGATCGTCACCCGGTTTGCGCGCCGCCAGGCGAAGAAGTCCGTCTCCATGTCGCCGTCCGGCCAGTAGTCGGCGGCGCGATAGGTGAAATGATGCAGTGTCGCGCGCCAGGTCGGATGGTTGGTGGCGTTGATGCGCACGGCGGCGGCGATATTGACGAACTTGCCGATCGTCGCACACCAGACGGAGCCATCCTGCATGATGTAGGAATAGTCGCCGAACGCGGCCTCGCTGATGCGGCAGCGTTCCGAGACCTCCGTATAGCGCCCGAAGGTGGAATCGCTAACGGATGCCGTCTCATGAAAATAGGGCTCGATACCCAGCTTGCGGCTCATGCAGCGATCTTTCTGGGTGAGAACTGCTGGACGTCGAGGATGCGGTCGGCGACGGCTTCGCGCACTTCCTCGTCGTGGAAGATGCCGAGAAGGGCGACACCCGCCTTCTTCTTTTCCGCGATCATGCCGACGACGACGGCACGGTTCCTGGCATCGAGCGAGGCTGTGGGTTCGTCGAGAAGCAGGATCGTATGCTCGGTGATGAAGCCGCGCGCGATGTTGACGCGTTGCTGCTCGCCGCCGGAGAAGGTGGCGGGCGGGAGCTGCCAGAGCGTTTCCGGCAGATTGAGCCTGGCCAGCAGGGCGCCCGCCTTTTCCTGTGCCGTGGCGGCGTCCTCGCCGCGTGCCACCAGTGGTTCGGCAACCACATCGATCGCCGCGACGCGCGGCACGGTGCGCAGGAACTGGCTGACATAGCCAAGCGTATTGCGGCGGACGTTGAGCACGGTGCGCGGATCGGTGGAGGCGAGATCGACGATGCGTCCGTCGTGGCGGATGAGGATCTGGCCGGTGTCGACGGCATAATTGCCGTAGATCATCTTGAGCAGCGAGCTCTTGCCGATGCCCGACGGGCCACCGAGAACGACGCATTCGCCCGATGCGACCGAGAAGGCGACATCGGAGACGACGGGCAACTTGATGCCGTCGCGCAGATGCATGGTGAAGCTCTTCGAGACTTCGGAAACGACGAGAGGCGTTGCCATGATTTCTTCTTCCTTGGTTTTGGGCCTCAGACTTGCAGGATCGAGGAGACGAGCAGCTGCGTATAGGGTTCGCGCGGGTCGTCGAGCACGCGGTCGGTGAGCCCGTGTTCGATGACGTAGCCGTCCTTCATCACCATCATCCGGTGCGAGAGCAGGCGGGCGACGGCGAGATCGTGGGTGACGATGATGGCCGAGAGGCCGAGATCGTTGACGAGGCCGCGCACGAGGTCGAGCAGGCGCGCCTGCACCGAGACGTCGAGGCCGCCGGTCGGCTCGTCCATGAAGACGAGCCGCGGGCCGGTGACGAGGTTGCGGGCGATCTGCAGGCGCTGGCGCATGCCGCCGGAAAAGGCGCGCGGCTGGTCGTCGATGCGGTCGGCGTCGATCTCGACGCGTTCGAGCCAGTCGATCGCCGAAGCGCGGATCTTTCCATAGTGCCGGTCGCCGATCGCCATCAGCCGTTCGCCGACATTGGCGCCGGTCGACACCGTCATGCGCAGGCCGTCGGCCGGGTTCTGGTGCACGAAGCCCCAGTCGGTGCGCATCAGGAAGCGCCGCTCGGCCTCGTTCATACGATAGAGGTCGCGGTAGCTGCCGTCGCGCATGTGATATTCGACGCTGCCCGTGCTCGGCAGCAGCCGGGTGGAAAGGCAGTTGAGCAACGTCGTCTTGCCGGAGCCGGATTCACCGACGATGGCGAGCACTTCGCCGGGCCAGAGTTCGAAGGAGACGTCGCGGCAGCCGATGCGGTTGCCGTAGAATTTCGAAACGTCATGGACTTTGAGAAGGGGAGTATCGCTCATTCTGCAGCCTCCCGGGCCAGCATCTCGCCGGCATGCCCGTGCGCGCGGCGGTCTTCGCAATGATCGGTGTCGGAGCAGACGAACATGCGCCCGCCCTTGTCGTCGAGAACCACTTCGTCGAGGTAGACTTCCTCGGCGCCGCAAAGGGCGCAGGGTTTGTCGAAACGCTGGATATCGAAGGGATAGTCTTCGAAATCCAGGCTGACGACGTCGGTATAGGGCGGAACCGCATAGATGCGCTTCTCGCGTCCGGCGCCGAAGAGCTGCAGCGCGTCCGACATATGCATCTTCGGATTGTCGAATTTCGGCGTCGGCGACGGGTCCATGACATAGCGGCCGTGGACCCTCACCGGATAGGCGTAAGTCCGCGAAATGCGGCCGTTATGGGCGATATCCTCATAGAGCTTCACGTGCATGAGGCCGTATTCTTCGAGAGCGTGCATCTTGCGCGTCTCGGTCTCGCGCGGCTCGAGGAAGCGCAGCGGCTCGGGGATCGGCACCTGGTAGACGAGCACCTGCCCGACCCCGAGCTTTTCTTCGGGAATGCGGTGGCGCGTCTGGATGATCGTCGCATCCTTGGTATGCGTCGTCACCGCGACATTGGCGACCTTCTGGAAGAAGGCGCGGATGGAAACGGCGTTGGTCGTGTCGTCGGCGCCCTGGTCGATGACCTTCAGCACGTCGTCCGGTCCGATGATCGAGGCCGTCACCTGCACGCCGCCGGTGCCCCAGCCATAGGGCATCGGCATTTCGCGCGAGGCGAAGGGCACCTGGTAACCGGGGATGGCAATTGCCTTCAGGATGGCGCGGCGGATCATCCGCTTGGTCTGTTCGTCGAGATAGGCGAAGTTGTAGCTGGCCAGATCGGTCATTCGGCGGCTTCCTTCATGTCTTCGCCACCGTTGCGGGCGGCTTCGAATTCGCGGCGCATACGGCGGACGAGATCGAGTTCGGCCTGGAAGTCCACATAATGCGGAAGCTTCAGATGCTCGACGAAGCCCGTCGCCTGGACATTGTCGGAGTGCGAGATGACGAATTCCTCATCCTGTGCCGGCGCGGTGATATCCTCGCCGAGCTCTTCGGCGCGAAGCGCCCGGTCGACCAGCGACATCGCCATCGCCTTGCGCTCGCTCTGGCCGAAGACCAGGCCGTAGCCGCGGGTGAATTGCGGCGGCGCCTTGGCCGAACCCTTGAACTGGTTGACCATCTGGCATTCAGTGATCTGGATCGTGCCGAGCGAGACGGCGAAACCGAGTTCCGGCACGTCGAACTCCACCTCGACGTCGCCGATGCGGATTTCACCGGTGAAGGGGTGGTTGCGGCCGTAGCCGCGCTGGGTGGAATAACCCAGCGCCAGCAGGAAGCCCTCGTCGCCGCGGGCAAGCGCCTGCAGGCGCAGATCCCGGGTCATCGGAAATTCCATCGGCTCGCGGGTCAGGTCGCCGATCTCGTGATCTTCCGGCATGTCGCCGTCGGCCTCGATCAGACCTTCCTCGCCGAGGATCTCCGAGACGCGCATGACGCGGCCGGTCTCGGCGGCGCGCTGAGCGGGCGTCTCCACCGCTTCGTCCGAAAGCAGCGAGGGATCGAGCAGGCGGTGGGTATAGTCGAAGGTGGGCCCAAGAAGCTGGCCGCCCGGCAGATCCTTGTAGGTCGCCGAGATGCGGCGTTCGATCGTCATATCAGCTGTGTCGAGCGGCTTCGAATAGCCGAAACGCGGCAGCGTTGTGCGGTAGGCACGCAGCAGGAAGATCGCCTCGATCATGTCACCGCGCGATTGGCGGATGGCGAGTGCCGCGAGCGTGCGGTCGAAAAGCGAAGCCTCGGCCATGACGCGGTCGACGGCGAGCGCCAGCTGCGCCACGATCTGTTCGATGCCGATCGCCGGTAGCGAACGGTCGCCGCGGCGGCGATCGGCGAGCAGGCGGTGGGCATTGGCGATGGCAGCCTCGCCACCCTTGACGGCAACATACATGAGCTCAGATCTCCGTTGTTGTGATCTTGGTGGTGCGCGGCAGGCAGAGGAAACGCCTGCCCGATGTCAGCACGATGTCGACGCCGCGCGGAAAGAGCGCACGGTTCTCGGTCCAGAGCCGCAGGAAGGTCTCCGGCAGGCCGATAGGCGCGATCTCCGTCACGCTCTGGATGCCGGGACCCATCAGCGCCAGCCTGCGGCCACTCTCTAGATTGGCGAGCTCGATGATCAGGGTCGTCGAGCGATCGGGATATTCCTGCGTGCCTGATGCAAAGAGGCCGAACGAGGAAAGCGCGGTGCCGGCCTCGGTGAAGGCAAAGCGCGCCTCGGCCTTTTCGGTCGTCAGCGGCGCGCCAGTATGGAAGCCGAGCCACTCCGGCACGGCGGATCTCGCCAGTCCCTGGGAAAGCCAGACGGGCGTGTCGTGGTCGCAAAGCGTCAGCGCGATCGTGCCGGCGGCGGTGCCGAGCGGTGCCGGCGGAGCGACATCGGGCTGAACGGTCTGGATCGTGCCGGGGCGGGCCATGCCGTCCATCAGCATCTTGAAGACGCTTTGGGCATGGAAGACCGGGACGGCAAAGCCGCCGGTCAAAGCTTCTGTCTTCAGGCCCATCAGTTGTCTCCCCGCACCATGGTGAAGAAATCGACGCGGGTTGCCGCCGTCTCGTCCGCCTTGCGGCGTTCGGCATCGGCGATCCGTTCGGCGATCGGTAAAAGCAGTGCCTGTTCGACGAAATCCTTCGTCGCATCCTCCTGCCAGAGCGCGTCGAAGATCGCCGCAAGCCTGGCCTTCTCGCGGTCGGTGCCGAGCGCCTGTGCATGGCCGACCGAGCCGGTGTCGAGCCGGACCGTCGCCCGCGTCACGGTCACTTCGCCCAGATTGAAGGGAGCGCCGCCGCCGCCGATGCGTCCGCGCACCATGACCAGCCCGGTCTCCGGTCCGCGCACCTGATGGGCCACAGGCTTTTCCGGCAGCGCATCGAAGACCGCTGAGAGTTCGCTACGCTCCGCGCGCGCCAGCAGATCGGCGGCGCGTTTGCGCCCGGATGCCGTCTGTGACGCAGCGTCTGTCCTGTCTGCTGATATCATCGCCGCTTCCCTCTAAATGTCTATTGATATAGACAACTATACAAGATATACTTAGCTCTAAATCGATGTCGTGACAAGCGTGTGACATCGGCGGCGTGAAATGGTGGGCAGGGGCGGAATGGCGGGATTGAAGCAGGTGCAAAGGCAAACCGGCGTGGCGCTCTGGCGCCAGATCGCCGATCGGATTCGCGAGGCGATCAGCAGCGGCGCCTATGACGAAACGGGAATGGTGCCGCCGGAAACCATGCTGGCGCTGCAATTCGGCGTCAACCGGCATACGGTGCGCAGTGCGCTGGCGGCACTGGCGCAGGAGGGGATCGTCCGTGCGGTACAAGGTCGCGGCACGCTGATCGAGCGCAAGGAGCGGCTGAATTTTCCGATCACGCGGCGCACGCGCTTCACTGCCGGCATCGGCGATCAGGCGCGTGAAATGCGCGGCCTTCTGCTCGATGAGGCGAAGGAAGAAGCGAGTGCCGAGATCGCCCGCTGGCTGGGCCTGAAACCGGGAGAAGAGGTGATCCGCCTGGAAACATTGCGCCAGGCAGACAAGCGGCCGGTTTCAAGGGCGACGAGCTGGTTTCCCGCCAAGCGCTTTGCCGGTATCGGTCAGGCCTACCGGACGGAAGAATCGATCACCAAGGCTTTCGCCGAACTCGGCCTGCCAGATTACGTCCGCGCCACGACCGAAGTGACGGCCGCCCATGCGAGTGCAGCCGATATGGCCGACCTCGAACTCACCCCCGGCGCGATCCTGCTGATCGCCAAGGCGATGAATACCGACCTTGAGGGTGTGCCGGTGCAATATTCGATCAGCCGCTTCGCGGCCGACCGGGTACAGTTCACCATCGAGAACTGAGCGCCTTTCCCCGCCGAAGCGGGGAAAGATCAGCCAAGATTAATGCGCGCCCGACATGTCGCCGAGCACTTCCTTGGATGCGACGGTGGAATCCGCCTTCAGCTTGTAGACCATCGGCACGCCGGTCGCGAGGTTGAGGGCGAGCACGCCTTCTTTGCTCAGCTTGTCGAGCACCATCACCAGCGAGCGCAGCGAATTGCCGTGAGCGGCAACCAGCACCTTCTCGCCCCTGAGCACGCGCGGCAGGATCTCGGTGAGGTAGTAGGGCCAGACGCGGGCGCCGGTGTCGCGCAGGCTTTCACCGCCGGGAGGCGGCACGTCATAGGAGCGGCGCCAGATATGCACCTGTTCCTCGCCCCATTTGGCGCGTGCATCGTCCTTGTTGAGGCCGGAGAGGTCGCCGTAGTCGCGCTCGTTCAGTGCCTGGTCGCGGATCGTCAGGAGATCGGGCTGGCCGACCTTGTCGAGGATGAGCTTCAGCGTGTGCTGCGCGCGCACCAGCACCGAGGTATAGGCGACGTCGAATTTGATCCCGTATTCGGCGAGCGCCGCCCCGCCTGCATTGGCTTCCTGGACGCCGAGCTCGGTCAGATCGGGATCCTTCCAGCCGGTGAAGAGATTCTTCAGGTTCCAGTCACTCTGGCCGTGGCGAACGAGGACGAGGGTACCGCTCATGAATATGCCTCCGTAGTATCGTTATGAGGAAGTGAGCCCGAGCACGTCGAGCATGGAATAGAGACCCGGCTTCTTGTCGCGCGCCCAAAGCGCCGCCTTGATGGCGCCGCGCGCAAATATCGAGCGATCGGCCGCACTGTGCGACAGGGTGACGATTTCACCCTCGCCGGCAAAAAGCACGGAATGTTCGCCGATGACGGAGCCGCCGCGCAGCGTCGCAAAGCCGATCGTGCCCGCTTCTCGGGCGCCGGTATGGCCGTCGCGCACCCGGACCGACTTCGAGGCAAGATCGATGCCGCGCCCCTTTGCMGCGGCCTCGCCGAAAAGAAGGGCGGTGCCGGACGGCGCATCCACCTTGTGCTTATGATGCATTTCCAGGATCTCGATATCCCAGTCATCAGGATCAAGCGCACGCGCTGCTTGCTCGGCGAGCACACTGAGCAGATTGACCCCGAGGCTCATATTGCCCGACTTGACGATGCGGGCATGGCGGGCCGCTGCGGCGATCCTGGCATTGTCGTCGTCCGAACAGCCCGTCGTGCCGATGACATGGACGATGCGGGCCTGCGCGGCGAGGCCTGAGAATTCCACTGTTGCAGCAGGCGAGGTGAAGTCGAGCACGCCTTCGGCATCGAGAAAAGCGTTGAGCGGATCGTCGCCGATAACGACACCGGTCGGGCCGAGACCGGCGATCTCGCCGGCATCCTTGCCGACGAAGGGCGAGCCGGTGCGCTCGATCGCGGCATGCAGCGTGACGCCTTCGATGGAATGGATGAGCCGGATCAGCGTCTGCCCCATGCGTCCGGCTGCGCCAACCACCACCAGTTTCATCGCAGCATCGCCCATGTCAGTCTCACCAGGTCAGTTTGAATCGGAGGCCGAAGGCCTCTGCAGGTTGTTGAGGCGAGCGTAAAGACCGTCGCTGACCTTCGCAAGCGTCTCGTGATTACCTTCCTCGACGACACGACCCTGCTGCATGACGACGATCTTGTCGGCGCGCACCACGGTCGAAAGCCGGTGGGCGATGACGACGACGGTGCGTCCGCTCATCGCTTCATCGAGCGCCTTCTGCACGGCTGCCTCGGATTCGGTGTCGAGGGCGGAGGTCGCCTCGTCGAGAAGCAGGATCGGCGCATTGCGTACCAGGGCGCGCGCGATCGATAACCGCTGGCGCTGGCCGCCCGAAAGCGTCACGCCGTTTTCGCCGACCGGCGTCTCGTAACCTTGCGGCTGTGCTGAGATGAAGTCATGCGCATAGGCAAGCCGCGCCGCCTCTTCCACCTCGGCATCGGTCGCTTCCGGCCGGCCATAGCGGATATTGTCGCGGATCGTACCCTCGAACAGATAGGGCTGCTGCGAGACATAGGCGAGCTGCTGGCGCAGCGACTTCTTGGTGATGTGGGCGATATCCTGTCCGTCGATTAGGATTTCGCCCTCGCGCGGATCGTAAAAACGCGGAATGAGGCTGATGACGGTGGATTTACCGGCGCCGGAGGGCCCGACCAGCGCCGTGGTCGCGCCGCCCTCGGCGGTGAAACTGACGCCGCTGAGTACGCTCTCATTGCCGTAGGCGAAGGAAACATTGCGGAATTCGATCCTTGCCTGCGTCACCGTCAGCGGCCGGGCATCCGGCAGGTCGCGCTGGCGCGGTTCCATGTCGAGCAGTTCATAGATCATCCGCGCATTGACGACGGCGCGCTCCATCTGCACCTGCAGGCGGGCAAGCCGGCGGGCCGGGTCATAGGCAAGCAGCAGCGCCGTGACGAAGGAGAAGAAGGCGCCGGGTGGCACATTGAAGTATATCGAGCGGTAGGCGGCATAGGCAAGCACGCTGGCGACGGCAAAACCCGCGAAACTTTCCGTCAGAGGAGAGGTGCGCTCGGAAAGTCGGGCAAT
This sequence comes from Rhizobium sp. 01N447_2, assembly GCF_056399245.1. NCBI lineage: Bacteria > Pseudomonadati > Pseudomonadota > Alphaproteobacteria > Hyphomicrobiales > Rhizobiaceae > Rhizobium > Rhizobium sp. 01N447_2. The sequence continues at coordinate 64,328 of NZ_JBFTQY010000010.1, read as the reverse complement.
CCGGTTGGCCCGGCTTTCGGCGCCTTTGATGAGCTTGTTGACCTTGCGCTCCAGCTCTTCTTCCATCGTGAAGGCTTTCACGATAGCGATGCCCTGGATCGTCTCCTGCATGGCGCCGAGAACGTGGCTGTTCAGATGCACGGCCTCGCGAGTCGCCGAGCGCAGCCGCTTCGAAACATAGCGCAGCGCATAAAGCAGCGGCGGCGCCATGATGAACACGGCAAGGCTGAGCAACGGATCCTGAAGGATCATCACGGCGAGCAGCGAAACGAAAGTCAGCAGGTCGCGCACTGTCGAGGTGATCGTCAGGTTGAGCACGTCGCGAATGCCGCTGACATTCTGGCTCACCTGCGCGGCGATATGGGCAGAGCGCGCCTCGCTGAAGAAGCCGACCGAAAGCGTCATCAGATGCGCATAGAGCCGGCGCTGGTAGCGGGCGACGATATCGTTGCCGACCTTGGAAAGCGCCACCGCCTGGCCATAGCTCGCAAAACCGCGCAGCACGAAGGCGATAAAGATCGAAAGACAGATGATCCAGACGACGTCGGCGCGCCGATTGGCGAAGGCCTCGTCGATGATCGCCCGCATGATCCAGGCGGTGAACGCCGTCGAAAGCGCCACCACGATGAGGCAGGCGATCGCAAAGACATAGCCCCACAGATGATCGCGGCCGTTTTCAGCGATGATTCGCTTCAGGATGCCGGTTACGGTATCGCTGCTGACGCCCTGCGTTCTGCTTTCCGCCGCTTCCAAATAGGATTTCCTGTCTCGGACCAAGCGCCCCGCGATGACGACGCGCACTTTTGCCGGGGTCTATAAAGAGTTGGGACTGGTTTGGCTAGAGCGCCGCGCGTCCGCCAGGACGCGCCAAGAACGCTGTATTTCTTTGCGCGCCAGGCTTAACGCCGCCAGCGGCGGCCTTCCGTCGAGACGCCGAAATTCGCCGGCATGCGCGCATAGGAGGAAAGCCCGGCAAGCGCTGCCAACGGATGTGTCACCACATAGGTCGGGATGGTCCGAAGCAGCGCCGTATGCGGCGCCTTGTCCTCGAAGGCGATGCGGAATTCCGGCTTCTTCAGCGCCGGGATGATCTTCTGCGAGATGCCGCCTGAGAGATAGACGCCGCCGCGCGCCATGAACACCATCGCCATGTCGCCCGCCACGCGGCCGAGATAGGTGGCAAACAGCGAGACGGTCTCTATGGCTGCCTTGTCGCTGCCGGCAAGCGCGTGCGAAGTGATGTCGGCGGGATCCTTCATCGTCGGCTGGATGCCGTCGACAATGCAGATGGCATGGTAGAGATTGACGAGGCCGCGCCCGCAGAGGATCTGCTCGGCCGAAACGCGGCCTTCGATCGTCTCGATATGCGGGAAGATTTGATAGTCGCGCTTGCTGCGCGGCCCGAGATCGACATGGCCGCCTTCGCCGGGAACCGGGATCCAGCTGTGCTGGGCATGCACGAGCCCGCCGACGCCGAGGCCGGTGCCCGGTCCGAGCACGACGCGGGAGGCAATCATGTCGCCGGTGGCGTCGCCGATGCGTTCGCGGTTTTCATCCGAAAGGGCGGCGATTGCCAGCGCCTGCGCCTCGAAATCGTTGACGACGAGCACATCCTCCATGCCGAGGCCCTCGATCATCGTCTTTGGCCGCACCACCCAGTCGCAATTGGTCAGCGGGATCTCGTCGTCATTGATCGGGCCGGCGACGGCGAGGATCGCCGAGCGCGGCTGCACGGCGGTCTTGTCGAGCACGCCATGCTGGATCGCTTCGTCGATCGTGGCGAAATCCGCCGTGCGCACGTTCGGGAACTGTTTCGGCTCGGCATAGGCATCGGTGAGGATGGAGAAACGGGCATTCGTGCCGCCGATATCGCCGATCAGGATCGGGAAAGGCAGCGGAGCGGTGCTGTTGTTCAGTTTTGGCATGGCCGGTTCCGTGCTGATCAGGCTTCGAGTGTGGGAAGAAGTTTTTTAGCGGTCGCGTGGTTGAGCGCCATCGGAATATCATAGACGATCGCCAGCCGCATCAATGCCTTCACGTCGACATCGTGCGGCATCGGCGTCAAGGGGTCGACGAAGAAGATCAGGGCGTCGACCTCGCCGGTCGAAATCAGCGCGCCGATCTGCTGGTCGCCGCCGAGCGGCCCGCTTTTTAACCTCGTGACGTGGAGATCGGGGGCGGCGTCGAGCACGCGCCCGCCAGTGGTGCCGGTGGCGACGATCTTCCATCGGGAGAGAAAATCCCGGTTGGCGCGGGCGAAATCCGCCATGTCGTCCTTCTTCTGGTCATGCGCAATCAATGCAAGGCATCTGCCGCCGGCCATCAACCCCTCCGCCCGAGCAATTCAATCGATTTGATGGCTTCTATACCAAGAGTTTGCGATTTGAAAGACAACGCACCCCGGGCCTTGCTCATTGTATCGCCGGTTTGTCGTTCGGAACCGGGCCGACATCGGGTAAAGCGCCATCGGCGTCGGCGGCAGGCGCTGCGGCCGGAGCGGCGGTCAGCGCGCTTGCGGCGGAAGGTCCGCCATAGGTGGCGGCCTGCATCGAGGCGACGGAAGCAGCATCGAGCACGGCGCCGCAGGCCTTCGGCAGGTCGGAGACCATCATCTCGCGCGGCGGCTTCGGCGGCTTGGCGCCGGGCTTCGGCGGTTTCGGCGGTGCCCAGGGCGCCGGCGTGAACCACCAGGCGAGCGACTTGTCACAGCCGTCGCCGGCAGCGACGGCGGCCTGCGGCGTGCATCCCGCAGCACCGGGCGGGCACTTGATGCGGATGTGGAAATGCGAGTCGTGGCCGTATTCCGGCCGGAGCTTGCCGAGATTGGTGCGGTCGCCGGTCCAGGTGTCGCACATCTTCTTCTTGATCGCCGGATTGACGAAGATGCGCTCCACCTCGGGATAGCTTGCCGCCAGCATCAGCAGCCGCGCGCGCGATTGCGTCCAGACCTTGGGGTCGACAGTCAGGAACTTGTCCTTTTGCAGCATGGTGGTGAAGGGCAGATCCTCGCGCTCCTCGGCCGTCATGCGGCGCGCGGGCATCGGCGTAAACCAGACGTCGGCATCGAGGCCGATCTGGTGCGAGGCATGGCCATTGAACATCGGCCCGCCGCGCGGCTGCGCAATGTCGCCGACGAGAATGCCCGGCCAGCCGGCATATTTGACCCCGTCCTCAGAAAGACGCTCGAGCAGCGAGATCATCGCCGGATTGCCCCAGCGGCGATTGCGCGAAAGCCGCATCGCCTCCCAGGTCGGCCCGTCGGTCGGCAGCGCCACCGCACCCGTCATGCAGCCCTTCGCGTAAAAGCCGATCGGTTGCGCCGGTCCCTGCGTCGGCAGGCTGACGGCGCCGAACTGCCCCTTGGCACTGCCCGGGCTCGGCGTCTTCTGCTCCGCACCGACGTCACCGGCGGCAAGGCTTGCGCCGATTGCGCCGGCAAGCGTCAGTTTGCCGAATGTCCTGAAAGCCTGAGCGAAGCCGAAAGCCATACTGTTCCCTTGAACCGCTGCCGAAGTGATTTGCGATCGAACCTATCGTGAAAAGCGATTTTGGTGAATCGATGTTTTGGCTGGCGGTGGGAGAAGAAGGCGGTGACGGATCGCCGCAGCGGCTCAGATACTGGCGACGATCTCCGCGGTTTTCCGGATGCGCGCCAGCCGCGGCAGGATGTACCGGCAGGAAAAATCATGCATCTCAGGCGAAAAGCTGGTCATCGCATCCTCGGCGGCGATGACGGCATAGTTATGCGCGAAGGCATCGCGTATGGTCGATTCGACGCCGAAATTGGTGGCGACGCCGGCAAGGATCACCGTCCTGATACCGCGGCGGCGCAGCTGCAGATCCATCTCGGTGCCGTAAAAGGCGCTCCAGTGATGCTTGACGATATGGACATCGGCGGCAAGGGCCGCAATCTCCGGCGGCACGGCAAGAGCTGCGGCCGGCAGGCCGCCTTCCGGAAAGTGCAGCGTCTCATCGGCCGGTTGGTTGACAGCATCGGCATAGTCCGGGGAGAATCCGACGGTGACGAGGATGATCGTTCCGCCGGCCGCCTTCAGGCTGGTGGCCATGGCGGCGGTGTTTTCGACCACCTGCTGGCCGGAATGGGGCGCCAGCGCCCGGCCAAGGACGAGGCCTTGCAGATCGATGGAAATGAACGCGGTGGTTTTGGGATCGTAAAGCGGCATGAAAGGGCTCCATAAAATATGAGGATATCCTCACAATGAGAAATATGAGGGATGCCTCACAAAAATCAAGCCCCGAGCCGCAGACCCGTCTCCCGAAACGCCAGCGCGGCCATGAGCGGGTCGCCGTCCTGCTCGAAGCCGCGGCAAAGGTCTTCCTCGAAAAGGGCTACGATGCCGCAACGATGACCGAGATCGCCGCCGCCGCCAACTCTTCGATCGGCTCGCTCTATCAGTTCTTTCCAACGAAGCTGCTTCTCGCCGAGGCGCTGCATATCGACCGGCTGCAGCATTTCAACGCGGCACTGGCCGCACTCGAGGACGAATCCGCGGGAAAAACTGCCGCCGAGATCGGCGATGCCGTCTTCACGAGGCTCGGACGCTTCATCGAGGAGTTCCCGGAATTTCCAGTTCTGGCGGCCAGACGCGACATTCCCAAGGAACGCAAGGCACGCTCGCGCACCGAAATGCGGGCCAGCATCGTCGCCTTGCTGAGGAAGGCCAACCCTTCGGTGGAGCCCGATGTCGATCTGCTTGCGGCCCTCATATTGGAGCTTCTGCGCATCGTCGTTGCCGCCGCCTATGATCCCGACAGCGCCGGCGACCCGCGCCTTGTAACAGAGTTGCGCCGCATGTTGCGAAGGCGGCTCGAAGAGGCGACGCCTTGACACGGACCTGAGGGTCAAAATTTGGCGCGCCCGGCAAAAACCAAACTCTCTCCTGTTTTTCGCCTGTATTTTTCGTATTGTCGAACCCATCAATAATCAGGGGAAAGCGTGAATGGCGGCTCTGTGGTCGAAGATCGGTTTGTTTCTATCGCTTGCGGGCGCTCTGGCGCCAATACCGGCAACGGGTCAGGACCAGCCCTTTCAGATCGGGAGCTCGGTCATCAGCGAGATGAAGTACAAGCCGGGCTTTGCGCATTTCGACTACGTCAATCCCGATGCACCGAAAGGCGGAGACCTGCGCCTCTCCGCAAGCGGCGCCTTCGACAGCTTCAACCCGCTGCTTGCCAAAGGTCAGACGGCAGTGGGCTTGACGCTCGTTTACGACACGCTGATGAAGCCCGCCGACGACGAGCTCCTCGTCTCCTACGGTCTGCTTGCCGAGGGACTGTCTTTTCCCGCCGACGTCTCGAGCGCGACCTTCCGCTTGCGCAAGGAAGCGAAATGGGCGGATGGTCAGCCGGTAACGCCCGAGGACGTCATCTTCAGTCTGGATAAGACGAAGGAATTAAACCCCCTCACGGGTAACTATTACCGCCACGTGGTGAAAGCCGAAAAGACCGGCGATCGCGACGTCACCTTCACCTTCGATGAGAAGAACAATCGGGAGCTCCCGAATATTCTTGGCCAGTTGGTGGTCGTGCCGAAACATTGGTGGGAGGGGCAGGGACCGGACGGCAAGCCACGCGATATCTCAAAGACGACCCTCGAGCCCGTGATGGGTTCGGGACCTTACAAGATTGCTTCCTTCTCGCCCGGCGCGACAATCCGCTATGAATTGCGTGACGACTATTGGGGCAAGGACCTCAATGTGAATGTCGGCCAGAACAATTTCCGCAACGTCAACTACACCTATTTCGGTGATCGGGATGTCGAGTTCGAAGCGTTTCGCGCCGGCAACAGCGACTACTGGCAGGAAACCACGGCTGCCCGTTGGGCGACGGGATATGATTTTCCCGCAGTGAAGGAAGGACGTGTCAAAAAAGAGGAGGTTGCAAACCCGCTGCGCGCCACCGGCATCATGCAGGCTCTCGTGCCCAACATGCGACGTGACCTCTTCAAGGACATCAGGGTCCGCGAGGCGCTGAACTACGGTCTGGATTTTGAGGAGCTGAACCGTACCGTTGCCTTTAATAGTTACAAACGCATCGACAGCTATTTCTGGAACACCGAACTCGCCTCCTCCGGCCTTCCGCAGGGCAGAGAGCTGGAAATTCTGCAGGGCATGAAGGATAAGGTTCCGCCCGAAGTCTTCACCACGCCCTATACCAATCCCGTCGGCGGCGATCAGCAGAAGAGCCGCGATAACCTCCGCAAGGCGATCGCGCTTTTCAAAGAAGCCGGCTGGGAGCTCAAGGGCAATCGCATGGTCAATACCAAGACCGGCCAGCCGATGAGTTTCGAGATCCTGTTGTCGAGCCCCATGTTGGAGCGCTGGGCGGTGCCTTATGCCAACAATCTTAGGAAAATCGGCATCGATGCGCGGATCCGGACAGTCGATGCGTCGCAATCTGTCAATCGTGAACGCAGCTTCGACTACGATATGATCTGGAATGTCTGGGCGGAGACCATGAATCCGGGCAACGAACAAGCCGACTATTGGGGATCTGGTTCGGTCAATCAGCAGGGTTCCCGCAATTATGCCGGCATAGCCAACCAAGCCGTTGATGAGCTCATTCGCATGATTATCTTCGCGCCGAACCGCGACGAGCAGATCGCAGCAATCAAGGCCATGGATCGGGTCTTGCTTGCAAATCACTATGTCATCCCGCTGTTCTACCGCGATACTTATAACATCACCTATTGGAACACGGTCACGCATCCGGCCGAGTTTCCGGCCTACAGCCTTGGCTTCCCCGATGCTTGGTGGTCGACCTCGGCAAAATGAGCGGGCTTGCAATGCAGGAGCCCTCGGCTCCAAATGGCACGAGCGAATCACGACAAGCCGGCAGGGCCGGCAAGGGAAGGCTGGCGGATTGAGCGGCATGAGACTGGACGGCAGGCAGACAGGAAAAACATTCCCGGAGGCTGAAGGCTGATGGGCGCCTATATTCTTCGCCGCCTGCTTCTAATGATCCCGACCATTGTCGGCATCATGGCGATTTCCTTCATCGTCATCCAGTTCGCGCCCGGCGGTCCCGTCGAGCAGGTGATCGCCCAATTGACCGGTCAGGCCGATAGTGCCGACCAGCGCCTGTCCGGCGGCGGCGATCTTCTCGGCGGCACTGGCAGCGATGAAGGCTCGAAATATCGCGGTGCCCAGGGGCTTGACCCGGAACTGATTGCCAAGCTCGAAAAACAGTTCGGCTTCGACAAGCCGCCGCTGACCCGTTTTGGCGAGATGATGTGGAATTACAGCCGCTTCGATTTCGGCGAGAGCTTCTTCCGCAACACCTCCGTGCTCGAACTCATCAAGGAGAAGCTGCCGGTGTCGATCTCGCTCGGCATCTGGATCTTGATCTTCTCCTATGCCATCTCCATCCCGCTCGGCATCCGCAAGGCAGTCAAGGATGGATCGACCTTCGACGTCTGGACGTCGGGCGTCATCGTCGTCGGCTATGCCGTACCGAGCTTCCTCTTCGGCATTCTCCTGATCGTGCTTTTCGCCGGTGGTTCCTTTTACGACTGGTTTCCGCTGCGCGGCCTGGTCTCCGACAATTTCGATCAGCTGGCCTGGTGGCAGAAGCCGCTCGACTATTTCTGGCACCTCACCTTGCCGCTGATCTCGCTTTCCCTGTCCGCCTTCGCGACGACAACGCTTTTGACCAAGAACTCCTTCATCGAGGAGATCAAGAAGCAATATGTCGTCACCGCCCGCGCCAAGGGCCTGAACCAGCGGCAAGTGCTCTACGGCCATGTCTTCCGCAACGCCATGCTGATCATCATTGCCGGTTTTCCCGGCGCCTTCATTTCCGCTTTCTTCACCGGCTCGCTGCTGATCGAAAACATCTTCTCGCTCGATGGCCTCGGTCGTCTCGGCTATCTCTCGGTCATCAACCGGGATTACCCGATCGTCTTCGCCACGCTCTACATCTTCTCGCTGCTGGGCCTCGTCGTCAGCCTGGTTTCCGACCTGATCTACACCTGGATCGATCCGCGCATCGATTTCGAGCGGAGGGATGTCTGATGGACGCCGCCGCAAATCCTGCCGTCGCAACACCCGTCAAACCGCCGCGCAAGGGCCTGCTCTCGCCGACCAACATTCGCCGCTGGCAGAATTTCCGCGCGAACGGCCGCGGCTACTGGTCGCTGTGGCTGTTCATGCTGCTGTTTATCCTCAGCCTGTTTGCCGAGTTCATCGCCAACGACCGGCCCATCATCGCCTCCTACAAGGGCGAGGTCCTGTTTCCGGTCCTCATCGACTATCCCGAGGAGAAGTTCGGCGGCTTCCTCGCCGAAACCGACTATCGCTCCTCGGTCATTGCGGATGAAATCAATGCCAATGGCTGGATGATCTGGCCGCCGATCCGCTATTCCTATCGCTCGGTCAATTCCAACATTCCGCATTCGGCGCCGACTGCCCCCTTCTGGCTGATGACGAAGGAGGAGCGTTGCGCCGGTTATCCGCAAGGGGTGAACGATCCGGACTGCACTCCCGGTAATCTCAACTGGCTCGGCACCGACGACCAGGCGCGCGACGTGTTGGCGCGCGTCATCTACGGTTTCCGCATATCGGTGCTCTTCGGCCTGGTGCTGACCATCTGCTCGGCTGTTATAGGCGTGACGGCGGGTGCGGTGCAGGGTTATTTCGGCGGCTGGACCGACCTGCTGCTGCAGCGCTTCATCGAGATCTGGTCGTCGATGCCCGTACTCTACATCCTGCTGATCATCGCCGCACTCCTGCCGCCCGGCTTCTTCGTGCTGCTCGGCATCATGCTGCTCTTCTCCTGGGTCGGCTTCGTCGGCATCGTGCGCGCCGAATTCCTGCGCGCCCGCAATTTGGAATATGTCCGCGCCGCCCGCGCGCTCGGCGTCAACAATCGCACCATCATGTGGCGCCACCTGCTGCCGAACGCCATGGTCGCGACACTGACCTTCCTGCCTTTCATCCTCTCTGGTTCGATCACGACGCTGACATCGCTCGATTTCCTCGGCTTCGGCATGCCGCCAGGCTCCCCCTCGCTCGGTGAGATGATCGCGCAGGGCAAGACCAATCTGCAGGCGCCATGGCTCGGCCTGACGGCCTTCTTCGCCATGTCGATCATGCTTTCCCTGCTGATCTTCATCGGCGAAGCCGTGCGTGATGCCTTCGATCCGAGGAAGACGTTTCAATGAGTGACATGACAGAACCGCTGCTTTCCGTCCGCGATCTCTCGGTTGCCTTTCATCAGGGTGGCGAAACCTCGCTCGCCGTCGATCACATCTCCTTCGATATCGCCAAAGGCGAGGTCGTGGCGCTCGTCGGCGAATCCGGCTCCGGCAAGTCGGTTTCGGCCAACTCGATCCTTCGGCTTTTGCCTTATCCCTCGGCAAGCCATCCCTCCGGCGAAATCCTGTTCAAGGGTAAGGACCTCTTGAAGGCGTCGGAGCGGGAACTGCGTGAAGTGCGCGGCAACGACATCACCATGATCTTCCAGGAGCCGATGACCTCGCTCAATCCGCTTCATACGATCGAGAAGCAGATCGCCGAGATCCTCGCCCTCCACCAAGGCCTCACCGGCCAGCCGGCGCGTGAGCGCGTGCTGGAATTGCTGAACCAGGTCGGCATCCGCGAGCCGGAGAAGCGGTTGAAAGCCTATCCGCACGAACTCTCCGGCGGCCAGCGCCAGCGCGTCATGATCGCCATGGCGCTCGCCAACCGGCCGGAATTGCTGATCGCCGACGAGCCGACCACCGCCCTCGACGTCACCGTACAGGCGCAGATCCTCGAATTGCTCCGGCAGTTAAAGGCCGTACACGGCATGTCGATGCTGTTCATCACTCATGATCTCGGCATCGTGCGCAAATTCGCCGATCGCGTCTGCGTCATGACCAAGGGCAGGATCGTCGAAACCGGAGCCGTCGAGGACGTCTTCTCCAATCCGAAGCACGATTATACCCGGCACCTTCTTGCCTCCGAACCGCGCGGCGAGCCGCCGCTGGTCGATCCGTCGAAACCGATGGTGATGGAAGGTTCGGATATCCGCGTCTGGTTCCCGATCAAGGCTGGGCTGATGCGTCGCGTCGTCGATCACGTCAAGGCGGTCGACGGCATCGATCTTTCGCTACGCGCCGGCCAGACGCTCGGCGTCGTCGGCGAGTCCGGCTCCGGCAAGACCACGCTCGGCCTGGCGCTTACACGGCTGATTTCCTCGCAAGGACGGATCGCCTTTGTCGGCAAGGATATAGCCGGCTATTCGTTCAGCGAGATGCGGCCGTTGCGCAATCAGCTTCAGGTCGTCTTCCAGGATCCCTATGGCTCGCTGAGCCCCCGCATGTCGGTCGGCGATATCGTCGCCGAAGGGCTGAAGGTGCATGAGCGCTCCCTGACTGCTGAAGAACGCGACCAGCGCGTCTGCTGGGCGTTGGAAGAGGTGGGTCTTGATCCGCTGACCCGCTGGCGTTATCCGCACGAATTCTCCGGCGGCCAGCGCCAGCGCATTGCCATTGCCCGCGCCATGGTGCTGAAGCCGCGCTTCGTCATGCTTGACGAGCCGACCTCCGCACTCGACATGAGCGTCCAGGCCCAGGTGGTCGATTTGCTGCGCGATCTGCAGAAGAAGCACGACCTTGCCTATCTCTTCATCAGCCACGACCTGAAAGTGGTGAAGGCGCTCGCCAACGACGTCATCGTCATGCGTTTCGGCAAGGTGGTGGAACAGGGTCCGTCAGCCGACATCTTCCGCGCGCCGAAGGACGATTACACCAGGGCGCTGATGGCCGCCGCTTTCAACATCGAGGCGGTGCCGACGCCCGCCGTGCAGCAATAAAGAAGATCATGCCCGCAAGCCCTCCCGTTCTCGTCGATATCAAGTTCAATCACGAAGGCGTCGCCCGCGTGCTGAAGACGGCCTTTGCCGACCGCGGCAGCATCAATCTCGCCGATCCGGCCAATCAGGCACGCGATCTCCGCGCGGTCGAATACGCGCTTCTCTGGAAGCCGGATGCTGACCTTTTCGCGCGGGCGCCGAACCTGAAAGTGATCTTTTCGGGTGGCGCCGGCGTTGACCATATCATCGGCATGGCCGGCCTGCCCGAGATCCCGATCGTCCGCTTCGTCGACCGCAGCTTGACGACGCGCATGAGCGAATGGGTGGTCATGCAATGCCTGATGCATCTGCGCGGGCAATACGCCCATGACAGCCACCAGCGCCAGCGTGAGTGGGCCAAGCTGATCGCGCCGGAGGCGGCGGAAGTGACGGTCGGTGTCATGGGCCTCGGCATTCTCGGGCAGGATGCGGTCGCCAAGCTGAGAGTCATGGGTTTCAATGTCATCGGCTGGTCGCGCAGCCGCAAGCAGATCGACGGTATCGAAACCTTCGACGCCAGCGCATTGGACAGCTTTCTCGCAAGGACCGACATCCTCGTCGGCCTGCTGCCGCTGACGCCTGAAACATCGGGATTCTATAACGCCGAGCTGTTTGCGAAGCTGCGTCGTAACGGCGCGCTCGGGCAGCCGGTTTTCATCAATGCCGGCCGCGGTAAGAGCCAGGTCGAGGCCGATATCGCCTCCGCCATTCGTGACGGTACCCTTGGCGGCGCTTCCCTCGATGTCTTCGAGGCGGAGCCGCTTGCATCAGACAACCCATTGTGGGACTTGCAGAACGTCTTCCTTACGCCGCACGACGCGGCCGTTTCCGAAGAAAACGCGCTGTTCCGGCATGTCGAGACGCAGATCGCCCGTTTCGAGCGCGGCGAGCCGCTGCAATTCGTGGTCGACCGCGCCGCCGGCTATTGAGCTTTCGGAACCTTCCAGACAGCCACCCGTTTCCTTTGCGGAAATTCTTCACAGCCGGATCGGCCGGTCAAGACAGCGGAAGGAGACGATGATGGCGCATCAGACGGAAACACGCTGGGAAAAGTCCGATGGCAAGCTTCACAAGGAAGAGATGATCCCGCCGGTGAAGGCAAGGCAGGGACGCACGGGTTATCGCATCCTGACGGTGCTGATCGTTGCGCTGGTGCTTGCCTTCGTGGTCTGGATACCGGTCGAGATTTGGGGCAAGCGCGAGGCGAACGAGGTGGCACCGCAGCAGCCCGGCCAGCAGCTTCAGTCGCAGCAGCCTGCTCCGGCCGCCGCGCCGGCGCTACAGAACGGTACTGCCGTTCCAACCGAAACGCCGAACAGCACGCCGGCCGCTCCGAATGTGGCGCCCGCAACGCCGGCCCAATAATCGTGAGCAAAACCATGTTCCCGTCCCGCCGCCACACTGCGGCGGGACGTTCATTGTTTTGTCTGGACTTTAGCCGCCGATTTTTCGATAAGAAGGCACACGAGCCGGTTTCGTGCGCCGGCTGGGAACTTGGCAGTACCCGGGAATTTGGCAGCACCTGACCGGAGTGGACAGGGGCGGGAGTTTCATGGCCAGGACCGATATCGCAAGACGCGTCTACAATCACGCCTGGAAACTCGATCCGATCATTCGCAGCCTGATCGATACCGACTTCTACAAGCTTTTGATGCTGCAGATGATCTGGAAGCTCTATCCGGACGTGAACGCGTCCTTCACCCTGATTAACCGCACCAAGCGCGTGCGTCTGGCCGACGAGCTCGATGAAGGCGAATTGCGCGAGCAGCTCGATCATGCCCGCACGCTGAGGCTCTCCAAGAAGGAGATGATCTGGCTGGCGGGTAACAGCTTCTATGGTCGCGCCCAGATCTTCGAACCGGAATTCCTCGCCTGGCTTTCCAATTTCCAGCTGCCCGAATACGAGCTGTCGAAGAAGGACGGGCAATATGTGCTGGATTTCCACGGATCGTGGAAGGAAACCACCATGTGGGAAATCCCGGCGCTTGCCATCGTCAACGAGCTGCGGTCGCGCTCGGCGATGAAGGCGCTCGGCCCCTTCACCCTCGATGTGCTCTATGCCCGCGCCAAGGCGAAGATGTGGTCGAAGGTCGAACGGCTAAAGGAATTGCCGGGCCTGCGCATCTCCGATTTCGGCACCCGCCGCCGCCACAGTTTCCTCTGGCAGCGCTGGTGCGTCGAAGCGCTGAAGGAAGGCATCGGCCCGGCCTTTGCCGGTACCAGCAACGTATTGCTGGCGATGGATTCCGATCTCGAGGCCGTCGGCACCAATGCCCACGAGCTGCCGATGGTGGCCGCCGCCCTTGCCGAAACCGACGAGCAGTTGCGCAACGCGCCCTACAAGATCCTGCGCGACTGGAACAAGCTCTATGGCGGCAACCTTCTGATCGTGCTGCCTGACGCCTTCGGCACCGCCGCCTTTCTGCGCGACGCGCCGGAATGGGTCGCCGACTGGACCGGCTTCCGCCCGGACAGTGCCCCGCCGATCGAAGGCGGCGAAAAGATTATCGACTGGTGGAAGAAGATGGGCCGCGATCCGCGCCAGAAGCTGCTGATCTTCTCCGACGGCCTCGATGTCGACGCCATCATCGATACCTACCGGCATTTCGAAGGCCGCGTGCGCATGAGCTTCGGCTGGGGCACGAACCTGACGAATGATTTTTCCGGCTGCGCGCCGATCGAGATCTCCGGCCTCAACCCGATCTCCGTCGTCTGCAAGGTCAGCGACGCCAACGGCCGTCCGGCAGTGAAGCTCTCCGACAATCCGCAGAAGGCGACCGGTGAACCGGCCGAGGTCGAACGCTACCTGAAATTCTTCGGCGCCGAGGACAGGGTCGATCAGACCGTTCTGGTGTAGGTCTGGGGCAAGGCGCCGCCATCCCGGGGCATATTGATGTGCCCCGCCATCGCATCTTCGATCGACCAACCGAAGCGCCAGGCATCGAACATCGAGTACCATTCCTGGAAGTCGGTTATCGGCAGGATATCCGGCTTCGACATCGGATTGTCGGCTAGGCTGCGGCCACGGGCACGGTCCCGTGCGCCACGCTCCTGCATCTCAAGCAGATTCTCGAACATCATGACCCCCGTCTTTATCCCGATTTATGCAATCATGCTAATAAAGCGTTGTCGAGTCCGGATGCGATAATTCGAGTTTTTCACAGGATTAACCCCAATTCGCTAGCCCAGGGATGATCAGGTCGCAACCGGCCCGGGGTCATCTCAATCAGACAAGCAGAGCATGACGGCGTCCGAGAGCCGCTCATGCGCTTCGTCATCACGCTCACCGAGCACCCGTGACGGGGAGGCTCGGCTTCYTGGCTGGGGTCCGCCGCCGAGCCTCCCGGCTGGCCGACCTTGAACAGGCCGCCAGCGCCGACACGTTGCCGCTTTCCGGCAAGGGCGATCCAACCGAGATGATATCGAAGGCTAACAGCCGGTTAATATCCACCGGCCTCGTCCCGATCCCGCACAATCCCGCAATGCGTGCTGTCGCTATCCGCTCGGGTTTTCAGGCTGCCAATCTGCGAAACCGGGTTCTGATCCGGTCGAGATAATAATGGCCGGGAGACGGCGCCACCGTCATCGCATGCGCTTCCGAGGAGGGAACGCCTTCGAACAGACGTTCCTCGCCATTCTTGAAACAAATCCTGAGCCGTCCGTCTTCCTGGCTGAAATAGACGGATTTGATGATCTTCGACGTTACCGAAAGTTCTTCCACCTGTTTTACCTCTGTTTTTTAGTTTGGCAGACGGTAAACCCAAACGTGCAAAGACGCGGTGAAGCCGCATGGTAAAAATTCAGGAATCTTTCGACGTTTAAAACCTCGTAGCGTCATCGGAGCGACGGGTCGAGAGCCTCGAACATACGCTTGCGAGCGGGGCATTTCGTTGCTCCGTCTCGCACACGTCCGCCGCAGCAAAGGCCTGTTTCCGCTATTTGGTCGGGAACTCGAAATAAGATCAAACCCGATCAGATTTCGCCAATCCGGCAGAGAAGGCCGTCAGCAAGGCCTTTCCTGGGATCCAGTCCTCAAGGCCGCTTTGCCCGTTGATATGGCCGAAAGGTCCGATCGCGACAAGACCGCTGCCCCACAGATCCGCTCGCGCATGGGCATGGTCGAGCGTGCCGAAGGGATCATCGGCGCTTGCGATAATCAGAGTGGGGAAGCGTATTTTTTGCGATGGCGGATTTGCGAATGCGGCCGCCTCCTCAGGAAATGAATCGGACTGCGGATCTGGAACCGCCACAAGAAATGCTCCGGCAACGGCAAGCGAAGAAACCTGCTGCCAATGAGCAACCAGCAGACAGGCAAGGCTATGGGCGACCAGCAGGGGAGGGGTCGCCGATGCGCCGACGGCGCGTTCCAGAGCTGAAACCCAGTCTGCCAAGTCGGGCTTTTCCCAACTAGCCGGTTGGAAACGCCGCATGTCCGGGTTCGACCTTTCCCAGCGTGTTTGCCAATGAGTCTCGCCCGAACCACCAATTCCCGGCAATATGATGATGTCCTTCATGTGTTTTCCTTTGATCATCCGCGCAGGTGAAAATGATGCATTTTCATTTGCTTCGGAATGAATGATCATCGGAAAACCGCATCCCTCTCCGATGATATTAAGGTGATCCCATGGCTTTTCAGGAAAACAATCGGGTACTGCTCGATCCAACCGATATCGCCATTATCGAAGCGATGCAGGAAAATGGACGCATTGCGATTTCCGAACTCGGTCGACGGGTCGGGCTCTCTCAGCCGGCAGCATCAGAACGGGTCAAGCGGCTGGAAGATCGCGGCATCATTGTCGGTTACGCCGCCCGGATAGACCCCACCGCTTTGGGAATTGGAATGACGGCTGTGCTTCGCTTGCGCACGACGCATGAGCATATCAAGGCCTGTCTGAAACAGTTCGCGGAGATGCCGCAAGTCATGGAAGTATTGCGCCTCACCGGAGAGGACTGTTTTCTCTTGAAGGTGCTGGTTCCGTCGCCTGGAGAACTGGAAACGATCGTCGACACGATTGCGCGATTTGGGGCTGTGACGACATCTCTGGTATTGCGCAGCGAGAATCCGAAACCGATTGGACGCGCCCTGCTGCAACGCCCTTGAGAATAACAAAGCTTCCGCGTCCCGATCGAGATGCGGTTTGAATCAATATTGAAAAAGAGGGTATGGCGGACAGGGTGGGATTCGAACCCACGGTACGCTTTCACGTACACACGCGTTCCAGGCGTGCGCCTTAAACCACTCGGCCACCTGTCCTTTTTTGGCGTTCGCGCCCGGATAGGAGCAAATCGTCGGAACGGCGCGATATATACCGATGAATTTTTGTCGATCAACCGAAATCTAACAGTTTTTTGACTTCTTCCGATAAAACTCGCCTCGGCCACTCCATTGTGCTTCACCTCATCGACGACTATGTAATTCTCTAAGGTGGAGAATGGCGCGGCCGGCCGGAATTGTCCGGCATATTGAGCGTCGGAGGAATTGATGCGTTTCCTGTTGCGTCTGGCGAGTCTTGTCGCGCTTGCGGCGGCCGTGATTGCCGGGACCATCGATTCGATCCAATCGGTTGCGGCGTCCTCTGTGGTGATGACGCCGATCTCCGATGCCTGGCAGGATGTGAGCCCGACAACCCTGACGTCGCTGCAATCCTCCCTTTCCTATTATATCCACCCGCGTTTCTACACCTTCATCTTCCAGTGGCTGATGCTCCAGCCGGCCTTTGCCGTTTTCCTGGTGATCGCGCTGCTTCTGTGGATGATCGGCTACAAGAAGCCGCCAGTGGCGGGTCGCTTCACCGCATAGCAAGGTGGTTCTGCCAACACGATCCGGCGAGAAATCCGGGTGGGCATCGCCCGCTCTTCTATCTCTATATTTGCCGCCGGATTGGCTAGAAAATCCGCATTCCCATGCGAGGAATGTCCAAAAATCAGCCCCGAAGAGCTGATTTTCGGCAATCGCTGCAAATCTTTACCAGCTGAAAAATTTCTGGTGAATTTTTCTGTGAGCCATGCAAGGATGCGCGCAGCCAGGCCTCCGGGGGGAGGTCGGTGGTTCCGCAGACATGCCCGAAAAGGGCTTGCGGGAGGACCCCTAACGAATAGCAACAACAGGGCTGCACAATGAAAAAATCCCTTCTCACTCTCTTTGCCGTGGCTGCCATGTCGACGACGGCGCTTGCTGCCGATGTCAAGCCGGCGCTGGTTTACGGCACCGGCGGGAAGTTCGATAAGTCCTTCAACGAGGCGGCCTACAACGGTGCCGAGAAGTTCAAGGCCGAGACCGGCATTGCCTATCGCGACTTCGAGCCGACGGGCGACACCCAGGGCGAACAGGCCATCCGCAACTTCGCCAGCCGCGGTTTCAATCCGGTGGTTGCCGTTTCCTTCGCCTGGACTTCGGCCATCGAGAAGGTTGCAGCCGAATTCCCGGATACCAAGTTCATCATCGTTGACTCCGTCGTCGACAAGCCGAACGTCCGCTCGGTTGTCTACAAGGAAGAAGAAGGCTCCTACCTCGTCGGCGTTCTCGCCGGCATGGCGTCGAAGTCAGGCAAGGTCGGCTTCGTCGGCGGCATGGACATTCCGCTGATCCGTAAGTTCGAATGCGGCTACGAGCAGGGCGCACGCTCCGTCAAGGCCGATATCGAAGTCTTCCAGAACATGACCGGCACGACGGGCGCTGCCTGGAACGACCCGGTCCGCGGCGGCGAGCTCACCAAGAACCAGATCGACCAGGGCGCTGACGTCGTTTATGCGGCAGCCGGTGCCACCGGTCTCGGCGTTCTGCAGACGGCCGCTGACAACAAGAAGCTGTCGATCGGCGTCGACTCCAACCAGAATTATCTGCATCCGGGCTCGGTCCTGACCTCGATGGTCAAGCGCGTCGACCTCGCCGTCTACAACGCCTACAACGACACCAAGAACGACAAGTTCACCGGCGGCGTCCAGGCGCTCGGCGTCAAGGAAGACGGTGTTGGCGCCGCGATCGATGAGCACAACAAGTCGCTGATCACGCCGGAAATGCAGGCTGCCGTCGACAAGGCCAAGGCCGACATCATCGCGGGAACCATCAAGGTTCACGATTACACCTCGGACAACGCTTGCCCGAAGTGATCCGCGCCCGAATGTGATCGACGATTGAGATCGGGCGTATGGCGGAGGGGATTTTCGCCATACGCCCTTTTCTTATTTGGAGCCTGCAGTGACAGATAAGCCCGCTATCGAGCTTGTCGGCATCGACAAGAAATTCGGTGCCGTCCACGCCAACAAGGACATCAACCTTACCGTTGCCAGGGGGACGATCCACGGCATCATCGGCGAAAACGGCGCCGGCAAATCGACCTTGATGTCGATCATCTATGGTTTCTACCATGCCGACAGCGGCGAGATCCGCGTCAACGGCAATCCCGTCACCATCCGTGACAGCCAGGCGGCGATCGCCACCGGCATCGGCATGGTGCACCAGCATTTCATGCTGGTCGATAATTTCACGGTGCTCGAAAACATCATGCTTGGCGCCGAAGGCGGCATGCTGCTTGCGAGGGGCGTCGCCTCGGCCCGTGCCGAGCTCAAGCGGCTGGAAACGGAATATGGCCTGGAGGTCGATCCCGACGCGCTGATCGAGGAATTGCCGGTCGGCCTGCAGCAGCGTGTGGAGATCCTGAAAGCCATGTATCGCGGCGCCGAGATCCTGATCCTCGACGAGCCCACAGGCGTTTTGACGCCGGCGGAAGCCGATCACCTTTTCCGCATTCTCAAGGTGCTGCGCGACCAGGGCAAGACGATCATCCTCATCACCCACAAGCTGCGCGAGATCATGGCGATCACCGATACCGTCTCGGTTATGCGCCGCGGCGAAATGGTCGCGACCCGCAAGACGTCGGAGACGACGGTGGAGGAACTCGCCGAACTGATGGTCGGCCGCCGCGTGCTGCTGCGCGTGCAGAAGGGCGAGGCGAACCCTGGGGCCGCCGTGCTGTCCGTCCGCAACCTCACGGTCAAGGACAATCGCGGCGTCACCATGGTCGACAATGTCTCTTTCGACGTGCGCGCCGGTGAGATCGTCGGCATCGCCGGTGTCGCCGGCAATGGCCAGTCCGAATTGCTGGAGGCGATTGCCGGCATCCGCAAGCCGACCTCCGGCGAAATCCTGCTCGACGGCCAGACGATCGACAAAGCCGATCCCGCCCGCCTGCGTGATCTCGGCCTCGCTCATATTCCAGAGGACCGCCACCATATGGGCCTGGTGCTGAAATTCGAGGAATATGAAAATTCCGTGCTCGGTTACCATCGCCACCCGGCCTACAGCAAAGGCCCGCTGCTCGATCTCGAAGCGATCCGCAAGGATGCGATGGAGAAGATCGAGAAATACGACATCCGCCCGCCGAACCCGCGGCTGAAGACGGCGAATTTCTCCGGCGGCAACCAGCAGAAGATCGTCGTCGCCCGCGAGATCGAACGCGATCCGAAGATGCTGATCATCGGCCAGCCGACACGCGGCGTCGATATCGGCGCCATCGAATTCATCCACCGCCGGATCATCGAGATGCGCGACGCAGGCAAGGCGATCCTGCTCGTCTCCGTCGAACTCGATGAGATCCGCTCCCTTTCAGACCGTATCCTTGTCATGTTTGCC
Source organism: Rhizobium sp. 01N447_2 (assembly GCF_056399245.1). NCBI lineage: Bacteria > Pseudomonadati > Pseudomonadota > Alphaproteobacteria > Hyphomicrobiales > Rhizobiaceae > Rhizobium > Rhizobium sp. 01N447_2. The sequence goes on along the minus strand of NZ_JBFTQY010000010.1, from coordinate 44,842 downwards.
GGCCATGTCGTCGGCGAGAAGACGCCCGATGCCGGTGAACAGACCCTCGGCCTGATGATGGCCGGCATTGCCGCATGAGGCCTTTATGAGCACTGCTTCCGTTCCGCTACCAAATTGGATCAATTACGGCCTCATCCCGATTTTGAACCTCATCGTCGCCTTCCTGATCTCCGGCTTCGTCGTCTGGTTGATCGGCGAGAGCCCGCTTGATGCGCTGTCGCTGCTGATCCAGGGCGCGCTCGGCAATGGCGAAGGCATCGGCTTCACGCTGTATTACGCGACGAGCTTCATCTTCACCGGTCTCTCCGTCGCGGTGGCGATCCATGCCGGCCTTTTCAACATCGGCTCGGAAGGCCAGGCCTATGTCGGCGGCCTCGGCTGCGCGCTGGTGGCGCTGGCGCTCGACCGCTACGTGCCGTGGTATGTAACGATGCCGATCGCCGTCGTCGGCGCCGGCCTATTCGGCGCAGCCTGGGCCTTCATCCCGGCCTTCCTGCAGGCAAAACGCGGCAGCCACATCGTCATCACGACGATCATGTTCAACTATATCGGCGCAGCGCTCATGGTGTATCTCCTGGTGCATGTGCTGATCGTGCCGGGCAAAATGGCGCCGGAAACCCGCACCTTCCTCGAAGGCGGCCAATTGCCGAAGCTCGGCTGGGTCATGCAGCTGTTCGGCGCAAAGCTGGGGGCTGCCCCGTTCAACGTCTCCTTCATCATTGCGCTCGTCGTCAGCTACCTCGTCTGGTTGCTCATCTGGCGCACCAAGCTCGGTTTCGAGATGCGCACGCTGGGCGTCAGCCCGACGGCGGCGGCCTATGCCGGCATCCCCTATGCCCGCACGGTGATCATCGCCATGCTGCTCTCCGGCGCGCTCGCCGGCATGATGGCGCTGAACCCTGTCATGGGCTCGTCGGCCCGTCTGCAGGTGGAGTTCGTCGGTGGTGCCGGCTTCGTCGGCATCGCCGTCTCGCTGATGGGCCGCAACCATCCGCTCGGCATCATCGTGGCGGCGATCCTCTTCGGTATTCTCTACCAGGGCGGCGACTGGATTTCCTTCGAAATGCCGAACATCACCCGCGAGATGATCCTCGTCATCCAGGGTCTGGTGATCCTCTTTGCCGGCGCGCTGGAATATATGTTCCGGCCGGCGATGGTGCGCCTCTACCAACAGTTCAAGCGCGGTTAAGGAGCGGGCGATGGATTATTATGACATCTTCATCAGCGTTCTGAGCTCGACCATCCGCCTGTCGATCCCGCTGATCTTCACCGCCCTTGCCGGTCTGTTCTCGGAACGCGCCGGCATCTTCGATATCGGCCTCGAAGGCAAGATGCTGGGCTCGGCCTTCGCCGCCGCCTGCGTTGCCTATCTCACCGATTCGGCCTGGCTCGGCCTCGGTGCCGGCATCCTCTGTTCGGTGGCGCTGAGCCTGGTGCATGGCTTTGCCTCGATCACCAATCGCGGCAACCAGATTGTGTCAGGCGTCGCGATCAACTTCTTCATCGCCGGCATCACCATCGTGCTCGGTCAGGCCTGGTTCGGCCAGGGCGGACGCACGCCGCAGCTGTCGCCGGAGTCGCGCTTCGCGCCGATCATCCTGCCAGGCGCCGATGCCGCCCGCGAGATACCGATCATCGGCCCGATCTATGCCAATGTCATATCGGGCAACAATGTCCTCACCTATCTCGCCTTTCTCGCCGTGCCGTTTTCCTGGTGGGTGCTTTACCGCACACGCTTCGGCCTGCGGCTGCGCGCCGTCGGCGAAAACCCGGGTGCGGTCGATACGGCCGGCATCTCGGTCGCCTGGCTGCGTTACCGCGCCGTCATGTGTGCCGGCATTCTCTGCGGCTTTGCCGGCACCTATCTGGCAATCGCCCAGTCCGCCGCCTTCATCAAGGACATGTCGGCCGGCAAGGGCTATATCGCGCTTGCCGCTCTCGTCTTTGCCAAGTGGAAGCCGGTACCTGTCATGTTTGCCTGCCTGCTCTTCGGCTTCCTCGATGCGCTGGCAAATTTCATGCAGGGAAAGCAGGTGCCGCTGATCGGCGAAGTGCCGGTTCAGGTCTTCCAGGCGCTGCCCTATGTTCTGACCTGTGTCCTGCTTGCCGGCTTCATCGGCGTTGCGACCCCGCCAAAAGCTGGTGGCGTGCCCTATACGAAGGAGCGTTGATATGTCTCACGATCTGTTCGAAGCCGCCCGCGGCGCCATGGCCTTTGCCCATGCGCCCTATTCGAAATTCCCGGTCGGTGCGGCGATCCGCGCCGAGGACGGTAAGGTTTATACCGGCGCCAACGTCGAAAATCTCTCCTTTCCGCAAGGGTGGTGCGCCGAGCCGACGGCGATCGGCGCCATGATCATGGGCGGCGCGAAGAAGATCGTCGAGATGGCCGTCATTGCCGAGAAGCTGCCGCTTTGCCCGCCCTGCGGCGGCTGTCGCCAGAAGATCTCCGAATTCGCCTCCAAGGAGACGAAGATCTACCTCTGCGATGAGGCGGGCGTGAAGAAGACCATGACGATGGAAGAGCTTCTTCCCTTCAGCTTCGAGACTGAACTCGGATGAAGGCGACGGTCAGCCTGCTCGCCGCATTGCTCGGGGGCATCAAGCCGCGCCACGGTATCGTACTCGGCTCCGGTCTCGGCTCCCTCGTCGGGGAGCTGGACGGCGCCGTTCGTGTTCCCTATCGCGACCTGCCGGGCTTTCCCGTCAGCGCCGTMTCCGGACATGCAGGCGAAGTCGTCGCCGGCCGCCTCGGCGGCGTGCCCGTTATCATGCTCTCCGGCCGCGTGCATTATTACGAGAAAGGCGATGCCAACGCCATGCGCCTGCCGATCGAGGTGCTGAAGGCGCTCGGCGTCGAAGCGCTGATCCTGACCAATTCGGCCGGATCGTTGCGTGACGACATGCCGCCCGGTTCGGTGATGCAGATCATCGATCACATCAACTATTCCGGCATGAACCCGCTGATCGGCGAGGAAAGCGATCACCGTTTCGTCGGCATGACCAATGCCTATGATTCAGGCCTTGCCGCGGCGATGCAAAGGGCAGCGGCAAAACTTGAAATCGACCTGGCACAGGGTGTCTATATGTGGTTCTCCGGTCCCAGCTTCGAAACGCCGGCCGAAATCCGCATGGCGCGCATCCTCGGCGCCGATGCCGTCGGCATGTCGACGGTGCCCGAGGTCATCATCGCAAGAATGCTCGGCCTGAGGGTTGCAGCCGCCTCCGTTATCACCAACTATGGGGCAGGCATGACCGGCAATGAGCTCAGCCATGAAGAAACCAAGGACATGGCGCCCATTGGCGGCGCCCGTCTCGCCGCCATATTGAAAGACATGATTGCGGCTGGAACAGGATGATTTTTGGGCCGGGTCGGCCTAAAATCTGAATCCTGTTCTACATTATATAGTGAGAGCATGACGTCGTCCGAAAACCGCTCACATTTTCGGCATCATGCTCTAGAGGAAGCAAAGATGAATGGCCATTCCAACCGGGAAACGGCGGCTGTCGCCCTTTCTCTTCTCGATCTCACCAATTTGAAGGATGATTGCACCGAGGCGCAGATCGACACGCTCTGCGCCCGGGCGCAGACGCCCTACGGCAACAGTGCTGCGATCTGCATCTGGCCGCGGTTCGTCGCCCAGGCTCGCAATATCCTTGGCACCGGGCATGCCGTGCGTATCGCGACCGTCGTCAACCTTCCCTCCGGCGATATGGAAGTGGCCGATGTCGCTGCCGAAGCACGCGAGGCGATTGCCGATGGCGCCGATGAGATCGATCTGGTCATCCCTTACCGCAAGCTGCTCGCCGGCAATGAGAAGGCGGTGACCGACATGGTCAAGGCCGTGCGCGCAGAATGCGCCGGCCCCGTCCTGCTGAAGGTCATCATCGAGACTGGCGAGCTGAAGGATGCGGCATTGATCCGCCATGCCTCCGAACTCGCCATCGATGCCGGCGCCGATTTCATCAAGACCTCCACCGGCAAGGTCGCCGTCAATGCGACGCTCGAAGCCGCCGACATCATGATCCGCGCTATCCGCGAAAGCGGCCGCAAGGTTGGCTTCAAGCCGTCAGGCGGTATCGGCTCGGTGGCCGATGCCGCACTCTATCTGAGCCTTGCCGAAACCATCATGACACCGGACTGGCCGATGCCATCGACGTTCCGCTTCGGCGCTTCCGACCTGCTCGACGATAYCCTGGCGGTTCTGAGCGGAACACAGTCGGCATCGGCTGCGGCGTCGGGCTACTGAAATGATTCCGCAGGAGATCATCCGTCGCAAGCGCGATGGCGACGAACTCGACGCCGCCGATATCAGCTCCTTCATCGCGGCACTCGCTGCCGGCCAATTGTCGGAAGGCCAGATCGGCGCGTTCGCCATGGCTGTTTGGTTCAAGGGCATGTCGCGGGCCGAAATCGTGGCCTTGACGCTGGCGATGGCCGATTCCGGCAACAGGCTGCAATGGACCGATATCGACCGCCCGATCGCCGACAAACATTCGACCGGCGGCGTCGGCGACAATGTTTCGCTGATGCTGGCGCCGATCGCTGCTGCCTGCGGCCTGGCCGTTCCGATGATCTCCGGACGCGGTCTTGGCCACACCGGCGGCACGCTGGATAAGCTCGAATCCATTCCCGGCTATCTAATCACCCCGGATGCTGACCTGTTCCACAAGGTCGTGAAGGAGGCGGGATGCGCCATCATCGGCCAGACCGGGACCTTGGCGCCCGCCGACGGCAGGCTCTATGCCGTGCGCGATGTGACCGCCACCGTCGATTCCATTCCCCTCATCACCGCTTCTATTCTCTCGAAGAAACTTGCGGCCGGGCTCGAGACGCTGGTGCTCGACGTCAAGGTCGGCAACGGCGCTTTCATGGCTGACCGCAGCCAGGCGGAGACCCTGGCGCAGTCGCTGGTCGAGGTGGCCAATGGCGCCGGCGTGAAGACCTCGGCCCTGATCACCGACATGAACCAGCCGCTCGCCGATAGTGCCGGCAACGCCGTCGAGATGCGCAACTGCTTGGACTTCCTGGCGGGCAGAAAAAAGGACACGCGGCTTGAGACCGTCGTTCTCGCCTTCGCCGCCGAAATGCTGGTGAAATCCGGCATTGCCGCTTCGTCTGATGAAGCCGAGACGATGGCGCGTCGAGCCCTGTCATCGGGAAAGGCGGCAGAGGTCTTCGCGCGCATGGTATCGATGCTCGGCGGCCCGGCTGATCTCATCGAAAACCCCGACCGATATCTGGCCAGGGCACCTGTGGAAAAACCTGTCCCGGCCGCCCGGTCCGGCTGGCTTGCCGCCTGCGATGCACGCGGGATCGGCGTCAGTGTCATCGACCTCGGCGGCGGAAGACGCCATCCGGCGGACCGGATCGACCACCGCGTCGGCTTTTCCGAACTCCTGCCGCTCGGCACCCGTGTGACCGCGGGCGAACCGATTGCTCTCGTTCACGCCGCTGACGAGGCCGCAGCGGAGAGGGCGGCTACAGCACTTGCCACGCACTACCGCATCACCGAGGACAGGCCGGAGCTGACACCGGTGATTGCGGGGCTGGTCTAATGCGGTTTACTGCTTGAGGCTGAGCGAGCCGTCGGCGACGGAATAGGAGGCGAGCTTCTGCAGGAAGCTCATGCCGACCAGCGTCGTCGTCAGCGCATCGTCCCTCAGGACGAAGGCTTCGACATCGCGCACGCGAATACCGCCGATTTCGACCCGGTCGAGTGTCACATGCGCGGCCTTCGTCTGACCGTTCGCAGTGTTCACGCCATAACGGAAATCGAGCTGGTTGGCCGTGAAGCCCAGTCGGCGGGCGAGTGTCTCGTTGAGCGCCACATAGGTGGCGCCGGTATCGATCAGGCCCTGCACCGGCTTGCCGTTGATCTTGAAGCTGCCGGTATAGTGGCCCTGCGCATCGGCCTGCAGGCGGATCGCATTGCTGCCGGATACCGGCGCGGGTACTGCGGGCTCATTGCTTTCGGTCGATACGTAATTGGCGGAGAGGGCGTCAGCAGGTTGCTGGCTGGTGCTTCCGAAGAAGGAAGGCACCTGTGTGGCGAGCACCGCGGCGATGCTGGCGAATAGGACGGTACGCACGAGCATGAAACAGAAATCCTTCCTGTATAAACCCCGCTTCATGCGGGGCCTCATGCTTCAGGCTTCCTAAACCTCAAGTGCTGATAAGTTGCTAATATCGACGACAAAAGGCCCGGATTGAACCACCGGGCCCTAAAGTCTTTCGAATTGGTAAAAGAAGGCTGAAATTACTTGGTGCCGTACATGCGGTCGCCGGCATCGCCGAGGCCGGGCATGATGTAGCCCTTCTCGTTGAGATGACTGTCGATCGATGCGGTGAAAACCGGAACATCGGGATGCGCGGCGCGGAAGTTGCGGATGCCTTCCGGGGCGGCAAGCAGGCAGAGGAAGCGGATATTGTGGGCGCCGCGTTCCTTGAGTTTGTCGATCGCCGCGATCGAGGAATTACCGGTCGCAAGCATCGGGTCGACGACGATGATCAGGCGCTCGGCCACGTCCTCCGGCGCCTTGAAATAATATTCGACCGGCTGCAGCGTCTCGTGGTCGCGGTAGACGCCGATATGCGAGACGCGGGCGGAGGGCACGAGATCGAGCATGCCTTCGAGCAGCCCGTTGCCGGCACGCAGGATCGAGGCGAAGACCAGCTTCTTGCCCTCAAGGATCGGCGATTCCATCGTCTGCAGCGGCGTCTCGATCGTTTCCATCGTCAATTCGAGATCGCGGGTCACCTCGTAGCAGAGCAGGGTCGAGATTTCGCGCAGCAAGCGCCGGAAACTTCCCGTCGATGTCTCCTTGCGCCGCATGATGGTGAGCTTGTGCTGCACAAGCGGATGATCGATGACCGTGACGCCGTCCATGGGGAAGCCTTTCATTCTTTCTATCGGATGTTTCTTTCACGGAAATCGGCCTGACCGCAAGAGTGGCGGTCAATTTGCGTCGATCTTCCCCAGTCTCTCGAGTCTTTTAAAGCCGGGCGAGCAAAGTCTTTCGTGTCTCATCGTCGACGAAGGCGGCCTCGATCGCAGTGCGCGTTATGGCGTCGATCTCCGCGTCGCCGAAGCCGAAAGCCCCGGCGGCAAGCTCATATTCTCGCTTGAGCGAGGTATGGAAGAAGGGCGGATCGTCTGAGCTGATCGTCACCCGCACGCCTGCTTCCTTCAGATGACGCAGCGGATGGGAGGCGAAATCGGGAAAGACCCCGAGCGCGATATTGGAGCCCGGGCAGATCTCGAGCACGGTGCCGAGATCAGCAAGCCGCTTCACCAGATCGAGATCCTCGATGGCGCGCACCCCATGGCCGATGCGCGAGGGGCGCACCGCGTCGAGCGCGTCGGCGACGCTGAAGGCACCGCAGACCTCGCCGGCGTGGATCGTGAGCCCGAGGCCGGCGTCGCGGGCGATATCGAAGGCGCGGGCATAGTCGGCGACGCGGCCCATGCGCTCCTCGCCGGCAAGGTTGAAGCCGGTAATCAAAGGATTGCCAGCCTTTGCCGCATATTCGGCAGCACCAATGACGCTCTCAGGACCGAAATGCCGCTCGCCGGTGACGATCAGCCGGGCCTCGATGCCGTTCTTTTCCTTGGCCCGCCGGATGCCTTCGCAGACACCGGATATATAGGCATCGGCGCCCAGCCCGATGCGCTTGCCGTGATCGGGCGAAACGATGAGCTCGCTGTAGATCGTATCGATGCGGGCCAGTTCGTCGAGATAGGTTTCGGTCAGAAGCGCATAGTCCTCCTCGGTCCTGTAGACCTCGGAAACCTTGTCGTAACATTCGAGGAAGCTTGCGAAATCATGCCAGACATAGGCTCCGTCGCGAAGCTCGGCGCTGATGTCGACCCCATACTTCCGCGCCTGCGCCGCGGTCAGAGCTGGAGGTGCCGCACCCTCCAGATGGCAGTGCAGCTCGACCTTTTTCAGATGCGACGTCACAGAAAACTCCTTCCATGCGGTCCGGCCGGGATGCCGAGATGCCGGGCGATGCTCTCGCCGATATCGGCATAGCTGCGGCGCAGGCCGATCGAACGCGACCGGATACCGGGGCCATAGGCGATAACAGGCACGCGCTCGCGCGTATGATCCGTACCGCGCCAGGTCGGATCGCAGCCATGATCGGCGGTGAGCACGACGAGATCGCCGGGCTTCAGTTTCTTGTGGACTTCGGGCAGGCGCGCATCGAAGGCTTCGAGTGCCGCGGCATAACCCGGCACATCGCGGCGATGGCCGTAGATCATGTCGAAATCGACGAAATTGGTGAAGACGAGATCGCCATCCTCAGCCTCGTCGATCGCCGAGAGCGACGCATCCATCAGCGCCTCGTTGCCGTTCGCCTTGATGACCCTCGAAATGCCCTGATGCGCGAAGATGTCGCCGATCTTTCCCACAGTATGCACGTGCCGGCCATGCTCGATCAGCCGGTCGAGCAGCGTTGGCTCCGGCGGCAGCACGGAAAAGTCGCGCCGGTTTCCGGTGCGCTGGAAGGAAGAGGTAGACTGGCCGATAAAGGGCCGGGCGATGACGCGGCCGATATTGTAGGAATCGAGCAGTCCCCGGGCCAAACGGCAGAAGGCGAGCAGACGATCGAGGCCGAAATGCACCTCGTGCGCCGCGACCTGGAAGACCGAATCCGAGGAGGTATAGCAGATCGGCTTGCCGGTGCGGATATGGTCCTCGCCGAGCCGGGCGATGATCTCCGTTCCCGAGGCATGGCAGTTGCCGAGAATGCCGGGCACATCAGCCTCCCTGCATAATGTCTCGATGAATTCTGGAGGAAAGGCGTCGCCCTCCGTCGGGAAATAGCCCCAATCGAAACTGACAGGTGTTCCCGCGATCTCCCAATGGCCCGACGGCGTATCCTTGCCGCGGGAGATTTCGGTGGCCGCGCCATAAATACCGTAGACCTTCTCCGGGACGGGCATGCCGGCCGGAAACCGGCCAGAGGCCGACCGCGCAATGTGCATCAGCCCAAGTTCCGACATGTTGGGCAGGGAAAGCGGCCCTTCGCGCAACCCGGCGCGGTCCCCGGCTCCGGCTGCGCAGAACTCGGCGATATGGCCGAGCGTATCAGCGCCTTCGTCGCCATAGGCAGCCGCATCTGGTGCTCCGCCAACGCCGAAAGAATCCAGAACGAAAAGAAAGGCACGCGCCATTTTACACCCGAGAGAGCCGATCGCTGGCCTCTGGAATGTCGGAGGCCGCTGAGATCCAGCCATATAATGCCGCGGCCGGCTTGGCAAATTACAGCGCCGCGCGTCTTTTCCAGGGATGCTGTAACACCTTGAATTGCTGCATGACGCCGTAAATCCATTTCGTTCTAGGGCGTTATGCAGCAGAGAGGAGCGGGAAGGGGCCGTCAGCAGTCGCCGCAGGGAATCGAGTCGCCTTGTCGCTGGCGGTAGAAATAACTGCGGCCGATGGTGATCGTGCGCATGCCGTCCGGCATGAAGTTCGGGGCAAACAGGAACATCGTATAGGGGATGCTGAGCTCGGTGCGAACCAAGAAACTGTTCGCCGTCTTCATGTCCGCTGGCACGTTGCTCACTGTGGCGTTCTTGGCATAGGGCACCGTCCCGTCCTGCGCCCAGGACCAGAGCACCTTCGCATTGGCGCCGGCATCGATGGTAACCCCGGTGATCTTCAGCGTCAGCGCCGTCGAATTGTAGGGCACGAAGATCGCCGTTGCCACCGAAGGCATCTGCGCGAGCGCGCTCTTCGTGACGGATTGCTGCTGGGTGATGAGGTCGGCCACCGTTCCTGCGGCGCGTGTCACGCGCTTGCTGACGCTGAGGCCGATCGTGATCTCGAAAGCGCCAATATAGAGCATGATGAGCACGGGAAAGAGGATCGCGAATTCGATCGCTCCGGCGCCCTTGCGATCTCGGATGAGCCGCCGCGCCGTCAGGACCAGTCTTGTGAACGGATTGCGCAACGCCATTATGGATACTGCTCGTTCTGGAAGGCCGCGGTGGCGACGATCAGATATTGGCTCGGCATCGAACCGTCGGAGGGACGTATCGTGGTGATGTAGGGCCGGACCAGATCCGTAATGATTTCCCAGCGATAATAGGCACGGACCATGTTGATCGTGCCGGCGCCGCCCGGCGTATATTTGAAGACCGCCGTATTGATGTCGGCATATTTGTCGGTGGAAAGCTTGGGGATCGTCGTCGGAATGGCCGAAAACGTGCTGAACGTCTGCACATCCAGGTAGAGCTTGCTCGGCGTGGCGACTTCACTCGCCGAGCAACGGATCAGGATCGATATCTCATCGCAGAAAGCCTGGCGGAATTGCGCCTGGTCCATATCGGTCGTGCGGCCGAGATTATAGGTGACCTGCCCGGTTCGCATCCGGCGGCTCATCGTATCAACGCCGTTGGAAACGAGTTCCTCGGCGGCGAAGGCGACGAAAGTTTCGAGAATTGCGAAAATCACCAGGAAATAGGGAATGGCAAGCAGCGCGAACTCGATCGCCGCTGCGCCGTCGCGCGAGCGGGCGAGAGCGCGAAACCGTAAGAAACGGAATGGCATAAAGGCACGCGCCTTATCCGTCTTCTGATCAATTACCGTCATTGCCTGGACCTAAGCGACATTCTCCGTCCGTCACACTAGGATCCGTTCGTTGATTTTCCGTTTCAACCTGACACGATGATTTTAACGAATGGTCGAGGAAGCTGCGAGACATGCTCAGGGTGAGGCGGTCGCGGTGGCCGCTTGCTGCGCATGCTGCTCGCAATTCGGCGTGCAGGACAGCACGGAGCGCTCGGTCTGCCGGTAGACGCGCACCGTATTGCCCTCATCGATCGACACCAGGATGCGTTCGTCGAGGATCGCATTGCCGTCGGCATCGAGAAGCACCAGATTGGTGGTGCCGAAACTGCGTCCTGTCAGCACGATGGTCTTGGCGTCGGCAACCGTCGCATCGGCGACCTTGGCATTGCCGACGATCACCTTGCTGACGGGGCGGTCAAGCTTCAATACGCGCGCGTGATCCATGTAGACGCGCAGCATGTCATCGTCTGCGGCCGCGGAAACTCCCGAAATACCGAAAACGGCGATCATGCCGGCAAAGAAAATGGTTTTGCCGCTTGATGACATTTGGTCCTCTTTCACGATCACAGCGCAATATGCGCATAGAATGGAAAAAAATGGTGAACGAAGCCTTAAGCCGACCGCTCTGTTCCAGGATGAAGCGTAATGCTCCGATCTGGCACGGTTTCGGGGCGGCGCACGCCCCGGTTGGAGACGCAATTTGTGCTATTTCCGGATGAATGCAGCAGTTATTCCCGGAATATTGTTAAATATTGAGGGAAGTGCGTAAGAAAATACTGACTCTACAAAGGCCTGTTGTCTCGTTCAGATGTCGTTAACTCTTTTCCTTAAGCCGATGGAAACGGCCATTCGCTAGGTTGCAGTCATCCGATCAACGGCAAACAGTTGGCGGACGTGCTGAACATCAACTGGAGTTAGGAGTTATCATGACCAAGCTTTTTAGCCGTTTTCTGAAGGACGAATCCGGCGCGACCGCAATCGAATACGGCCTGATCGCCGCCCTCATTTCCGTAGCGCTCATCACCGGCGCAACGACCCTCGGCGGCAAGATCGGCGATACGTTCAACAACTTGGGCACCAAGATGAATACTGCGGCCACTGCGAGCGGCAGCTAAGCAGCAGCATCTGCATAATGCCGGCCGGATTTGCTCCGGCCGAGAACTATTCGAGCGGGCTCACAGGCTGAACGGCCGTGAGCCTTTTCGCATCATGTCATGATCGGGTATACGCATGTTCGCAGCTGCAGTTTTCCTAATACTGCCACTCTGCCTAGCCATGGCGGCCTTCTCGGATCTGTTGACCATGACGATCCCGAACCGTATTTCCTTGATCCTTGTTGCCTCTTTCCTTCTCCTCGCGCCATTCTCCGGCCTGGGCCTGGAAATGATCGGCATGCATCTCGCCGCTGCTGCCATCGTCTTTGGCGCCTGCTTTGCCCTTTTTGCCTTTAATGTGATGGGCGGCGGCGACGCCAAGCTGTTGACCGCGACCGCGCTCTGGTTCGGTCTGAACCAATCCCTTGCGTTCCTCATGACCGACGTTGCCATGATCGGCGGCCTCATCACCCTGTTGATCCTGCTGGTGAGAGCGCAATCGGACACCATCCTCGCCATCGGTTTGCCGGTGCCGAACTCGATCCTGCTCGCCAAGAAGATCCCCTATGGCATCGCGATCGCGATCGGCGGTTTCATGGCCTTTCCTTCCTCGCCGCTCTTTCTCGTCGCGCTGGAAAGCCTGAAATAACGGTATTTTAAATGCCCGTTAACTTAAAATGTAAGCGTTCCATTAACCATAATTATACCAATTGCTGAGCATTCTACAGGGCGAACATATCGTGCCCTGAGGAATGATCGATGAAACCGGCCCGCCTTATAATCCTAGCTGTCGCCGTGGTGGCAGCCGGCCTCGCCGGCCTCCTGGCAATGCGCATGGCTGGCAGTGGCGGTGTCGTCACCCAGGTTCAGTCGGTCATCGAGAAGGAACCGACCGTCAACGTCCTCGTTTCAAGCGCCAATCTGCCGGTCGGCGCAAGGCTGGACGACAAGTTGGTGCACTGGATGGCCTGGCCGCAGGGCGGCGTCGTCCAGGGCCTCATCACCGAAGCCGACAAGCCGGATGCGATCAAGGATCTGCAGGGCGCCGTCGTGCGCCTGCCGATCTTCGAAGGCGAACCGATCCGGCCGGAAAAGATCGCCGATTCCAGCAGCCGCATCCTCTCCTCGCTGTTGCCGGCCGGCAAGCGCGCCGTCGCGACCGAGATATCGGTGGCAACAGGTGCCGGCGGTTTCATCCTGCCGAACGACCGCGTCGATGTCATCATGGTCCGCAAAGGCACCGAAGCCGACAAGCTCATCACCGAAACCGTGCTGAGCAATGTCCGCGTCCTCGCCATCGACCAGCAGATCCAGGAAAAGGACGACGGCTCGAAATCGGTGGTCGGTACGACCGCGACGCTCGAACTCACCCCTGATCAAACGAAGGTTCTCGCTGTCGCCCAGCAGATGGCGGACCGGCTGTCGCTCGCGCTGCGCTCGGTCGCCGATGCGCAGGAGCAGGATACCAGTGCCGCCGACTATCTCCTGAGCGGTGACAACGGCAGTGCGATCATCCAGGTCATCAAGTCGGGCGCCATCGTCACGGATGCCAGCGCAGCGCCGAAGGCGGAGTAAAAGGACGTGCAAATGGGCAATTCAACGCGGCGCGCCGGACCTCTCCTGACAGGCTGCCTTTCGCTGGCAATAGGCGTCTCCGGTATAGTGCCGACCTCTTTCTCCCCGTTTCTCGGCGCCGGCGAGGCGCACGCCGATTCCGATAGCCTGGTCCGGATCTCTCAGACCGGCCCCAATGCCCATCGCCGGCTGAAGCTCGGGCTCAACAAGGCCGTCGTCGTCGATCTGCCGGACGACGCGCACGATATCCTCGTCTCCGATCCGACCATGGCCGATGCCGTGACCCGCACCTCGCGGCGCATCTACCTGTTCGGCAAGAAGGTCGGCCAGACCAATATCTTCGTCTTCGGTGCCGGTGGGCAGGAGATCGTCAATCTCGACATCGAGATTGAACGCGACGTCTCCGGCCTCGAAGTCAATCTCCGCCGCTTCATTCCCGACTCCAACATCAACGTCGAAATCGTCTCCGACAACATCGTGCTGACCGGCACCGTGCGCACGCCGCAAGATGCCACGCAGGCGGCCGATCTGGCGCAGGTCTTCCTGAAGGGCGGCGAGGCGACGACCAGAACCGAGACCGCATCCGGCACCGGCGGCGATAGCTCGGTGGCGYTCTTTGCCGAAAACCGTCAGGCCTCGCAGGTCGTCAATCTTCTGCAGATCGAGGGCGAGGACCAGGTCACTCTCAAGGTGACGATCGCCGAGGTCCGCCGCGAAGTGTTGAAGCAGCTTGGCTTCGACAACCTCGTTTCCAGTTCCTCCGGCATGACGGTCGCCCAGCTCGGCAGTCCCACCGCCGACAGTGCCACATCGACGGTTGGCGGCGGTCTGGCGGCGCTCTTCAAGAGCTCGATCGGCAAATACGACATTTCGACGTATCTCAACGCGCTGGAGCAGGCCAAGGTCGTCAAGACGCTCGCCGAGCCGACGCTGACGGCGATATCGGGTCAGGCCGCGACCTTCAATTCCGGCGGTCAGCAGCTCTATTCGACGACCGACAGCAACGGCAACGTCACCGTCACGCCGTTTAACTATGGTATCAACCTCGCCTTCAAGCCGGTCGTGCTGTCATCGGGACGCATCAGCCTGCAGATCAAGACCAATGTCTCCGAACCGGTGGCCGGCAGCGGCAACGCCACCTATCAGCGCCGTTCGGCGGAGACCTCGGTGGAGCTGCCCTCGGGCGGCTCGATCGCACTCGCCGGCCTTATCCGCGATAACATTTCCCAGACGATGGGCGGCACGCCAGGCGTCTCGAAGATCCCGCTGCTCGGCACRCTCTTCCGCCAGAAGGGTTTCGAGCGTCAGGAAACCGAGCTCGTCATCATCGCAACGCCCTATCTGGTGCGTCCGGTGGCGCGCAATCAGCTCAACCGGCCGGACGACAATTTTAGCCCTGAGAACGATGGTGCAACCTTCTTCCTCAACCGTGTCAACAAGGTCTATGGCCGCCGCGAGGCGCCCGTCGCCGACGCGCAGTTCCACGGCTCGATCGGGTTCATCTACAAATGAGCGGGACACGATCGGCAGCAATGGCACAGAACAGAGATCAGGCGATGGCCCACATGAATTCGACGACACCCCGCTTCGGAATCTCGAAGGCGTTTTTTGCGACGGCTGCCATTTCGGTGGCCGTCCTTTCCGGATGCGCCGGCCCGCACGACCAGCTGACGACCGGCGGCATTCCGGACGATTACCGCGCCCGCCACCCGATCATCGTGACGGAGGCGGAGCAGACGGTTGATATACCCGTCGCCTCCACCGATCGCCGCCTGACCATCGCCCAGCGCGATCTGATCCGCGGTTTTGCCGCAAACTACATCTCGCGCGCCTCAGGCCCTGTTTACGTGCTGTCGCCGCAAGGTTCGCCGAATTCGGCGGCAGCCTATCAACTGCGCAATCAGGTCCGTGCCGAGTTGGCGTCGCGGGGGATCGCAAGTTCGAAAATCGTCAACACTTCCTATGCCGCGGCCGGCCCCGGTGATGCGGCGCCGATCCGGCTGAGCTTTACCGGCACCACCGCGATCACCACGCAATGCGGCCAGTGGCCGAAGGATATCTCGAACGATCTCACCAACCAGAATTACTATAATTTCGGCTGTGCCTCGCAGAACAACCTTGCTGCCCAGATCGCCAATCCGGAGGATCTGGTGGCGCCCCGCGGCATGACCCCGATCGACGCACAGCGGCGCAACAATGCCATCCAGGAATACCGGACGACGACGACGACGATCGAAGATGTCGGCAGCGACAGCAGCTTCTGAGGCGGAACGAGACGATGAGCGCGATCGAATACGAAATCAGGAATCCCAGCGAGCTTCGCAACGCCGAGGAGGCGGTGCGCATGGCGGATCTGGAAAACATGCGGCCGCTGCCGCGCATCTCCGTCCACGCCTTCTGCGAGAGCGAGGCCCTGCAGCATGTCATGGAACGCTGCGCCAATGATCGGCGCGTGGCGAAGGTCAGCATGCGCATCACCAGCGGCGGCACCGCCGCTGCCGCCAACATGTTTTCCGGCGCCCCGACACCGAACCTCATCATCCTTGAGACCAAGGCGAATGCCGCGAACCTGCTCGCCGAACTCGCGCCGCTCGCTGCGGTCTGCGATCCGACGACCAAAGTCGTCATTATCGGATATTACAACGATATCGGGCTTTATCGCGAGCTCATCCGCAACGGCATTTCCGAATATATGGTCCAGCCCGTCGCCATGCCCGATATCCTTGCGGCGATGGCCTCGATTTTCGTCGATCCGGACGCCGAGCCGCTCGGTCGCAGCATCGCCTTCATCGGCTCGAAGGGCGGCACCGGCGCCTCGACCATTGCGCATAATTGCGCTTTCGGCATTTCCAATCTCTTCTCCACCGAGACGATTCTCGCCGATCTCGACCTGCCCTATGGTACGGCGAACATCGATTTCGACCAGGATCCGGCCCAGGGCATCGCCGAAGCGGTCTTCGCGCCCGATCGTCTCGACGAGGTCTTCCTCGACCGCCTGCTGACGAAATGCTCCGAGCATCTGTCGCTGCTTGCGGCACCCTCGCTGCTCGACCGTGCCTATGATTTCGACGGCCAGGCTTTCCAGCCGGTGCTCGATGTCTTGCAGCGCAGCGCGCCCGTCACCGTGCTCGATGTTCCGCATGCATGGTCGGAATGGACGCGCTCGGTGCTGTCGAGCGTCGACGAAGTGGTCATCGCAGCCGTTCCCGACCTCGCCAACCTGCGCAATGCCAAGAACATGCTGGATGCACTGCGCAAGATGCGGCCGAACGACAGGCCGCCGCATCTCATCCTCAATCAGGTCGGCATGCCGAAACGTCCGGAGATTTCGCCGTCGGATTTTTGTGAGCCGCTGGAGATTGATCCGATCGCGATCATTCCCTTCGACATCAATCTTTTCGGCAACGCCGCCAATAGCGGCCGGATGATCTCGGAAGTCGACCCGAAGTCGCCGACGGCGGAGACCTTTTCGCAGATATCGCACATCGTCACCGGCCGTGTCGCGATCAAGAAGGCGAAGAAGGGCGGCCTGATGGGCCTCCTGAAGCGCAAGTAGATGATGAGCAATTCCAGCAAAACTGTGCAGCGGTTTTGCGTCAGGAATTGCATGAAAACAAAAAGATAGAGCATTTCCGTGACTCGGAGAGATCGGGAAATGCTCTAGAATGAGCAGATTGGATCGACTGGCATGTTTGGAAAACGCGGAAACGAAGGTTCCGGAAAGGTCGGAGGAGCGATTGCGCCCCCGCCGCCGGCTCCGGCCGCCGCCCCTGCGGTCTCTTCCCCCTCCATTCTGGTCGAACCTTCGCGCGAGTCCGCACGCCAGCAGGTGACGCCACCGCCGATGCAGACGCCGCAACGCAAGCGCCCGGCCCGCACCGATGAATATTACGACACCAAGGCGCAGGTCTTTTCCGCGCTGATCGATACGATCGATCTCTCGCAGCTTTCCAAGCTCGACGGCGAAAGCGCCCGCGAGGAAATCCGCGACATCGTCAACGACATCATCACCATCAAGAACTTTGCGATGTCGATCTCCGAGCAGGAAGAGCTGCTCGAGGATATCTGCAACGACGTCCTCGGTTACGGCCCGCTGGAGCCGTTGCTCGCGCGCGACGATATTGCCGACATCATGGTCAACGGCGCCGGACAGACGTTCATCGAAGTCGGCGGCAAGACGATCGAATCGGAGATCCGCTTCCGCGATAACGCGCAGCTTCTCTCGATCTGCCAACGCATCGTCAGCCAGGTCGGCCGCCGTGTCGACGAATCGAGCCCGATCTGCGACGCCCGCCTGCCGGATGGCTCGCGCGTCAACGTCATCGCGCCGCCGCTGTCGATCGACGGGCCGGCGCTCACCATCCGCAAGTTCAAGAAGGACAAGCTGACGCTCGATCAGCTCGTCCGTTTCGGCGCGATCACGCCGGAAGGCGCAACCGTGCTGCAGATCATCGGACGTGTGCGCTGCAATGTCGTCATTTCAGGCGGCACCGGCTCGGGTAAAACCACGCTTCTGAACTGCCTCACCAATTATATCGACAGGGACGAGCGCGTCATCACCTGCGAGGATACGGCCGAACTGCAGCTGCAGCAGCCGCATGTCGTCCGTCTCGAAACGCGCCCGCCGAATATCGAAGGCGAGGGCGAGATCACCATGCGCGATCTCGTCAAGAACTGCCTGCGTATGCGTCCCGAGCGCATCATCGTCGGCGAAGTGCGCGGACCGGAGGTTTTCGACCTGCTGCAGGCGATGAACACCGGTCACGACGGCTCGATGGGCACGATCCACGCCAACACGCCGCGCGAATGCCTGAGCCGTATCGAATCGATGATCGCCATGGGCGGCTTTACCCTGCCGGCAAAGACGGTGCGCGAGATCATTTCCAGCTCGGTCGACGTCGTCATTCAGGCGGCACGCCTTCGTGACGGTTCGCGCCGCATCACCCAGATCACCGAGGTGATCGGCATGGAAGGCGACGTCATCATCACCCAGGATCTGATGCGCTACGAGATCGAAGGCGAGGATGCAAACGGCCGCCTGATCGGCCGGCACATGTCGACCGGCGTTGGCAAGCCGCATTTCTGGGATCGCGCCCGCTACTTCAACGAGGAAAAACGTCTTGCCGCTGCTCTCGACGCGATGGAAGCGAAAACGAAGGAATAGGTGAGATGTTCGGGTTCGATCCGGTAGTGTTGRCAATCATCATCCTCGCCGCCGTCTCCGCGGCGGCGGTCGCCTATGCCCTGTTGTTTTCGAAGATCGAGGCCGACAAGAAATCGGCAAGCCGCATCAACCGCGTCAAATCGGCCGAAAGCGACCGGGTCAAGGTCAAGGCTGCCCGTGACCGGGTGCAGGAGCTGTCGAAGCGCCGCAAATCGGTGCAGGACAATCTGAAGGATCTGGAAAAGCGCCAGCATGAAAAGACCAAGAAGACCTTGTCGATGAAATCCCGGCTGGTGCAGGCCGGCCTGACGATCACACCGGCGAAATTCTATCTCATCAGCGCCATCTTCGCCTCCGTGCTGCTGTTCGTCGCCCTCGTCGTCGGTGTGTCGTTGATGGTCATGGTCGGTATCGCCGTCGTCGCCGGTCTCGGCCTGCCGCGCTGGGTCCTCGGCTTTCTGATCAAGCGGCGCCAGACCAAGTTCCTCAACGAACTCCCCAATGCACTTGACGTCATCACGCGCTCGATCAAATCGGGTCTGCCGCTCAACGATGCCATCCGCCTTATCGCCACCGAAGGCACCGACCCGGTGAAGAGCGAATTCCGGCGCGTAATCGAGGCGCAACAGGTGGGTCTCAGCATCCCCGACGCCTGCGCCCGCATGACGATCCATATGCCGCTCCAAGAGGTCAACTTCTTCGCCATCGTCATCGCCATCCAGTCGCAGGCCGGCGGCAATCTGTCGGAAGCGATCGGCAATCTCTCCAAGGTACTGCGCGAGCGCAGGAAGATGAAGGCCAAGGTCCAGGCGCTGTCAATGGAAGCCAAGGCATCGGCCGTCATCATCGGGGCTCTGCCGTTCATCGTCGCGACCCTCGTCTATCTCACCTCGCCGAATTACATGATGATCCTTTTCACCGATCCGCGCGGCCATTTCATCATGGGTTTCTCGGCGATCTGGATGTCGATCGGCATCTTCGTCATGCGCAACATGGTCAATTTTGACATCTAGCCGGAAGGAAGCACCATGTCGCAGGACCTTGCCGCAACGCTGACCAATTCGAGCATGCTGATCGCCGTCTTCGTTGCGATCGCGGTTTTCGCCACCTTTTACACGATCGCCATTCCCTTCTTCGAGCGCGGCGATCTCAACAAGCGCATGAAAGCGGTTTCGACCGAGCGCGAGCAGATCCGTGCCCGCGAACGCGCCCGCATGAACATGGAAACCGGCGCCAACAAGGCCTCGCTCCGGAACCAGAACAATCGCTCGGTCCGCCAGATCGTCGAGCGCTTCAACCTGCGCAAGGCGCTCGTCGACGACAATACGGTCAACAAGCTGCGTGCCGCTGGTTTCCGCTCGGAGAATGCGCTGAATACCTTTCTCGTGGCGCGTTTCCTGTTGCCCTTCCTTTTTCTGACGCTTGCCGCCGTCTGGGTCTTCGGGCTCGGCAATCTCGCCGGAAGAGGCATGCCCATCCGTCTCTTCGCCGTCATCGGCGTCGGTTATCTCGGCTTCTACGCGCCGAATATCTATATCTCGAACCGCATGGGCAAGCGCCAGCACTCGATCAAGCGCGCCTGGCCGGATGCGCTGGACCTGATGTTGATCTGCGTCGAATCCGGCATCTCGATCGAGGCTGCGATGCGTCGTGTGTCCGAAGAACTCGGCGAGCAGTCGCCGGCACTCGCCGAGGAGATGGTGCTGACCACGGCCGAGCTCTCCTTCCTGCCGGATCGCCGCGTGGCGCTCGAAAATCTTGCCACGCGCACCCAGATCGAGTTGGTACGTTCGGTGACTCAGGCGCTGATCCAAGCCGATCGCTACGGTACGCCGGTCGCGCAGGCGCTGCGCGTTCTCGCCCAGGAAGGACGCGACGAACGCATGAACGAAGCGGAAAAGAAGGCGGCTGCCCTGCCGCCGAAGCTGACGGTGCCGATGATCCTGTTCTTCCTGCCGGTGCTGATCGCCGTCATTCTCGGTCCGGCTGGCATCCAGGTGTCAGACAAGTTCTGACGGTTGAGCCGGAAAGAGGCGACCGCTTTCGGCAGAAGACGACGATGTGCATCAAGGACCATCGGTCCGATCCGCAGCCTTAAACGCGCGTGACCGCCGCCTGTAGAGCTGATAAATGGGATGGACGACCATCGGCAAGCGCAGGCGCGCCCCGCGGCGCCCCTGACGTTCGTTCAATCCAAAAGAGAGGTTTCCGATGTCTTCTGCGGGCATTTTCATCAGCATCATGGCAGCCTTGGCCGTCGGCGCGATGAGCCCCGGCCCGAGTTTCGTCGTCGTCTCCAGGATCGCCATCTCGCGTTCGAGGCTGGATGGCCTTGCGGCCGCACTTGGCATGGGCGCCGGCGGTGTCGTTTTTGCCGTGCTGGCGCTTGCCGGGCTGACGGCGCTGCTGTCTCAGTTCGAATGGCTCTATGTCCTGCTGAAGGTCGCGGGAGGCGCCTATCTCGTCTATATCGCCGTCAATATCTGGAGGAGCGCCGGTCAGCCGCTCGAGGTCTCCGACACTGTCAACGGCAATCGTGCGCCGAGGCTGAGCTTCATGACCGCGCTGCTGACCCAACTCAGCAACCCGAAGACCATCATCGTCTATGCCAGCATCTTTGCCGCACTTTTACCGAGGACGGTGCCGCTCAGTCTCATCGTCGCGCTGCCGCTCGGCGTCTTCGTCGTGGAGGCGGGGTGGTATTCGATCGTCGCCTTCGCTTTTTCGGCCCGCCACCCGCGGCGGCTCTATCTTGCAGCCAAGAGCTGGATCGACCGCACTGCGGGTGTCGTCATGGCCGGCCTCGGCCTCCGGCTCATTCTCGCGGGCGTAAGTGATCGATAGGCTGTCGCACGTGACTTCGGACCGCTCTCAAGCACAGAGGAGATCCGGTCAGTTGGTATTGCTGCTGTCCGCTGTGCCCGGCGTCTTGTCCTTGGCGGCGAGTTTCTGCCAGGAATTCTGCTGTGAGAGCATGCCTCTGAGATAGGCGACATTGGCATCGGCCTGTTGCGGCGAAAGTTCGCGCCGGGCGATCTGCTCGGCTTCCGGGAAACGTCCTTGCAGACCGACGACGAGGGCAAGGTTCTGCCTGACGCGGCTGTCGGCCGTCGGCTGGCTGGCGGCGGAGCGCAGATAGGTTTCGGCCGTGCGCAGATCGCCGGTCAGCACGTAGGACATGCCGAGGTTGGAAAGGATGGAGGGCTCGTTCGGCTGGATGTCGAGCGCGTCGCGGTAGCGCTGCCTGGCATCGCTTGCCCGGCCCATCTGGTCGAGAATCGCGCCTTGGGCCGAGATCAGCTTCCAGTCCGGACGGTCGGGTGTCTGGGCGCGACCGATCGTGTCGAGCGCCTGCTGGAACTGGCCGGCCGCCGCCTGCGCCTTGCCGTAGGCGGCCAGCACGTTGCGGTCGCCGGGATTGGCGATCGCCACCTGCTGCATGACGGCGAGCGCCTGTGTGTCGCGGCCGTTCATGCGCAGCAGATTAGCATAATTGACGCCGGTGACGGGATCACGCGGGTTTTTTTCATAGGCCTGGCCGAGCCGGTCCGTCGCCGAGCGCAGCTCGGTCGCGTCCATCTCTTCGACCGGCTTGGTGAGCTTCGGCACCGAGCCGGTTGTCATCCGATCCTTGGTCGTCGAGCAGCCGGCAAGCGCCAGGACGATCAGCGAGGCCGCAGCGCCCTGCAGGATACGATTCGTGAATATGGTGGTGAGCGAGGCAGGCATGACGCGTTCCTGGATTCCGAAATCGGCGCCTGACCTCGAAGCGGAACAGGGAAAGGTTTGACGCAATCTTCGCTCCAGCAATAGTCTGTTAACCCTAACAGACCGTTAAGGAACGATTCCTTACGACCGCCGAAGGACAATCATGGCCCCCTACCAGTTCATCGAGAGACCGACTCCTTTCAACACGAAGGGCGGTTCGACGCTGCCGATCTTTGCCGTCACGCCTGCCCATATCGAGACCGGCACGATCGATCCGATCGCGCTCGATTGGGCGCGCAGAGCAGGCTACAAGGCCGAAAGCGGGTCGCTGCTGCTGATTCCGACGGCTGAAGGCCATCTCGGCGGCGCGCTTTACGGCCTCGGCACCAATCCATCCGAGCAGCCTTACATCACCGGCAGGCTCGCCCGCGCTCTGCCGGCCGGCGACTGGCACATCGAGACCGCGCCGCTGACGGCAAATCGCCTGGCCCTCGGCTTTGGGCTCGGCAGCTACCGTTTCGACCGTTACAAATCCGAAAAATCGCCGGCGGCGACGCTGATGATCCCCCGCGATGCCGACGCCGCCGACATCAAGCGCCAACTGGCCGGCGTTTTTCTCGCCCGTGACCTCATCAATACGCCGACGAATGATATGGGGCCGGTGCAGCTCGAGGCCGTTTTCCGTAGCTTGGCCGAACATTACAAGGCGGAGATATCGGTGATTACGGGCGACGACCTGCTCACGCAAAACTTCCCGCTGGTCCATACCGTCGGCCGCGCCAGCGCCGATGCGCCGCGCCTTCTCGAGCTGCGCTGGGGCAAGAAGGGCCATCGCAAGGTGACGCTCGTCGGCAAGGGCGTCTGCTTCGACACCGGCGGTCTCGACATCAAGCCTGCCGCCTCCATGCTGCTGATGAAGAAAGACATGGGCGGCGCGGCGAATGTCATGGGGCTTGCCCTGATGATCATGGACGCCAAGTTGAAAGTCGACCTGCGCGTTATCGTCCCGGTCGTCGAAAACGCGATCTCGTCCAATGCCTTCCGCCCCGGCGACATCTATCGGAGCCGCAAGGGCCTGACCGTCCAGATCGACAATACCGACGCCGAGGGCCGTCTGATCCTTGCCGATGCGCTTGCCTATGCCGACGAGGAAGAGCCCGAGCTCTTGATCGACATGGCGACACTGACCGGCGCTGCCCGCGTTGCCCTCGGTCCGGACCTCCCGCCCTTCTTCACCGATGACGCCAATCTGGCGCATGACCTCACCGAAGCGAGCCTGGAAACCGACGATCCGATCTGGCGTCTGCCACTCTATTCCGGCTACGAAAAGGATATCCGCACAAAGTTCGCCGACCTTACCAACGCGCCCGCCGGCGGCATGGCGGGGGCGATCACTGCGGCCCTCTTCCTCAAGCGCTTCGTCAGCAAGGCGAAGAGCTGGGCGCATTTCGACATTTACGGCTGGGCCCAGGCCGAACGACCACATTCGCCGGGCGGCGGCGAGGCACAGGCGATCCGCGCGCTCTTTCATCATATCCGTGAGAGCCTGCGCTGACGCCATACTAAAGCGCGTCGCTGAGGCGCATCGCATGATCCCTGTTCACGCGCTGCGCCTCGCTACCGATCGTTAAAATTTTATTCACCTTGCCGGGCGGCAATTTCCAGCGCCCCTTGCATGTGCATGGCAACTGCCGGAAAATGAAACGTTAGCGTAACGATCTTCCGGAGGGGCCGTGCCGATCGAACTGACCGCCTCGCAGGCGCTGGGGCTCTGGCATGGCGCGGCGCTCGATCAGGTCCGCCACGATGACCGCGATTTGACGTTGCGCCAGATGGCGATCCTGCTGCATATTTATCTGGTGCCGCCACCGCACACGGTGCGCGGGCTTGCCGCCACGCTTGATGTCACCAAGCCGGTCATTACCCGCGCCTTGGATACGATGGGCGAGATGGGCCTGGTCGATCGTGTGCGTGACGATGCCGACCGGCGCAACGTGATCATCAAGCGCACCGTCGGCGGCGCGCTCTACCTGGAAAAGCTCGGCGATCTCATACGAGATCAGGCCCGCCGGCTGCCGATCTGAAAGGAATGCGAATGACGATGCTCGACCGCCGCCTGCATGCCTACAGACCTGATCTCGCGGAAGCGAGGCTTGAAGGCAAGGTCGAGGCGTCGCGCTTTGTGGAAGGCGCGCCGGCGCGTGTTGCCGTTCCCGTCGTGGGTTTGCGCCCTGAACCGGTCCTTGCGCGCGGCATCGATACCGAGTTGCTTCTCGGCGAGGACGTGACGGTTTTCGATCGCGCCGATGGTTGGTGCTGGGTGAAAGCCGTCTCTGACGGCTATGTCGGTTATGTGGCGGCAGACGCGCTCTTGGAAGGCAAGCCGGCGCCGACCCATATCGTCACCGTGCAGCGCAGCTTCGTCTATCCGGAACCGGAACTGCGCAAGCCCCACCAGGCCACGGTGTCGATGGGAAGCCGCGTTCATGTCGCCGGCGAAGCGGAAGCGCGGGGCAACCGCTACGTCGTGCTCGAGGACGGAACGGCGATCTTCGCCAAGCACGTCCAGCCGATCGGCGCTCTCGATGGCGCCGATTACGTTGGCATCGCAGCCCGTTTCCTGGAAACGCCCTATCTCTGGGGCGGACGCTCCGGCCTCGGCATCGATTGCTCCGGCCTCGTCCAGTTGGCGATGCTGATGGCGGGCAGAGCTGCGCCGCGCGATACCGACCTGCAGGCGGCAGGCCTCGGCCAGCCGATCGATCGCTCCGAAGTCCGCCGTGGCGACCTCGTATTCTGGAAGGGCCATGTCGCCATCTTCGAGGATCCGGAAACCATCCTCCATGCCAATGGCCACAGCATGACGGTGGCGCGCGAGAATTTCGCGGCCGCGGTCGAGCGCATCGGCTGGCTCTACCAGCAACCGACCGGCTATCGCCGCCCGATCAACTGATCAGCTGATCGGAGGCCGCGGCCAGGATCTCACCCCGCCCGTCCAGTCCTCGAAGGCTTTCGACAGCCTCAGCACCCGCATGTCGTCGAAACGCGGCCCGACGATCTGCAGGCCGATCGGCATGCCCG
Organism: Rhizobium sp. 01N447_2; assembly: GCF_056399245.1. Lineage (NCBI taxonomy): Bacteria > Pseudomonadati > Pseudomonadota > Alphaproteobacteria > Hyphomicrobiales > Rhizobiaceae > Rhizobium > Rhizobium sp. 01N447_2. The sequence goes on along the minus strand of NZ_JBFTQY010000010.1, from coordinate 19,639 downwards.
ATCGGGAGAAACCGCAATTGATCGAAGCGGCCGGCTGCTCCGACATGTTCCAAGGCACCGTGAAACCGATATGCTCGAAGGGCAGGGCCGGATCGTTGGTCGGCGATGCCCATTCGGCCGGATAGGAGATGATCGGWTTGGTCGGCGAAAGCAGAGCGTCGATCTCGGTAAACAGCCGTCCGCAGCTCTTGCGCATCTCGATCGTCTGGTTGAAGCCCCTGACCGCATCGACGCCGCTGATATCGGCGCCGCCCATCGCCCAATCCCTGATATAGGGCAGGATGCTGTCGCGCCTGTTATCGTCGAGCTCGGCGATATCGCCCCAGAACCGGGACCGCCAGAAATTGTCGAGGCCATCCAGCATCGCGCGCGTCAGCACCGGCTGGACTGATACAATGGTCGCGCCGGCCTTCTCGAAATGTTGCGCCGCCGCTTCGACCGCGACCCTGATCTCATCCTCCACCGCAAGCCCGCAGCCGGCATCGAGCATCAGCCCGATCTTCATGCCCGACACGTCGATATCGAGATCCATCCAGTTGAAATCGTTCGGCGGCAGGCTAGTGCCGTCGCGCCAGTCCGGGCGTGACAGCGTCGCCATCGAAAAGGCCGCATCCTCGACCGTGCGCGCCATCGGCCCGACGCAGCGCCCGACATAATAGGGATCGGCTGGAATGCGCCCATGGCTCGGCTTGAAGCCGAAGATGCCGGTCCAACCGGCGGGAAGGCGCACCGAGCCGCCGATATCGGTGCCGATATGCAGTGGTCCGTAGCCGGCGGCCGCCGCTGCGGAAGCCCCGGCGCTCGATCCGCCGGGATTTTGCGTGGTGTTCCAGGGATTGCGGCTGAGAGGATGAAAGCTCGAAAGCCCGGAGGAAAGCATGCCGTAATCGGGGCAGGTGGTCTTGGCGAAGATCACCGCGCCGTCTTCCCGCAGTCGGGCGGCCGCCGGTGCGTCGGCCTCTGCCGGCTTCAGTTCCACGGCCCTCGTGCCTGATGGCACCGGCTGGCCCTTCGTGGCGATCAGCTCTTTCAGCGTCACCGGGATGCCGTCCAGGGCGCCGAGCGTTTCTCCCTTCGCCCAGCGCTCCGTCGATGCTTTCGCCTGCGCGCGCGCCGATTCCGGATCGTAGAGGTAGAGTGCCGAAATCGAAGGCTCCCAGGCCGCGATATGGTCTTCGAGGGAAAGCCAGTATTCGAGGGGGGAGAGGCTTTTATCAGCGAAGCGCTGCCTGAGTTCGCGAATGGTAAGGTCGGTTTCGGTCATGGCATGGTCTTTCGGGCTTTTCGTCTTGGGAGGACATCAGCGGCGCGGATCGAGCAGATCGCGCAAACCGTCGCCGAGCATGTTGAAGCCGAAGACGGTGAGCGCGATGGCAAGGCCGGGCAGGATCGCTAGCCAGGGGGCGAGCGCTAGATAGGTTTGCGCATCGGCAAGCATCCGGCCCCAGGTCGGCGCCGGCGGCGCCATGCCGAGTCCGAGGAAACTGAGACCCGCTTCGGTGAGGATCGCCAGCCCCAGCTGGATCGCGCCATGCACGATGATCTGGCTCATGATATTCGGCAGCACATGGCGCAGCGAAATGGTCAGTCGCGTATTGCCGATGGCGCGCGCCGCCGTCACATAGTCGCGGCTCCAGGCCTGCAGCGAGGTCGCGAGTGTGACGCGGGCAAAGACCGGGATCATGAAGACGGCAATCGCGGTGATCGCGGTGAACCGCCCTGGCCCGAGAAAGGCGCCGAGCATCATGGCGGACAGGATCGGCGGCAAGGCAAAGATGACGTCGCAGATGCGCATCAGCAGCGCTTCGAAGGGACCGCGGATCGCCGCGGCTGAAATACCTGATATCGAACCCAGCGTCCCGCCGATCATAACCGCTGTGATGGCGATCGACAGTGAATTCCAGCAGCCTGCCATCAGCATCGAAAGCACGTCGCGGCCGAACTGGTCCGTGCCGAGCAGGCCGAAGGCAAGCGGCGGCTGCAGCTTGTGGATGATCTGCATTTTCGCCGGCGGCAGCGGCGTCCAGACGAGCGACAGCAGCGCAACCGCGACCAGCAGGCCGATGATGACAGTCCCAGCAATCAGGTTCATTCGCCGGCTAAGTCTAAAGACTCGATGGCGGCTGGCGATCGCGGGGGATGCAATCGGTACCATGTTTCAGGCCGCCTTTCTCATCCTGGGATCGATCGCCAGATAGGAGAGATCGACAATGAAATTCATCACGATGACGAGGCCTGCGAAGAACAGCACGACATCCTGCATGACGATGACGTCGCGCTGGGAGAGCGCCTGCAGTGCGAGCCGCCCGAGGCCGGGCAGGTTGAAGACGTTTTCAACCAGCACCGCGCCGGCGACGAGAAAGGTGAATTGCAGCCCGATCATCGTCAGGATCGGGATCATCGCATTCGGCACGATATGGCGCCACAGCACCGCACGGTGTGACAACCCCTTGGCCACCGCGGTGCGGGCAAAATCCTCATGCATCGTGTCGAGCACCGCCGAGCGCGCCACCCGCGTCAACACGCCCGCCTGCGGCATCGCCAGCGCGACGGCGGGCATAACCAGCGCCTGCAGCGCCGGCAGCAGGCCGGCACTCCAGCCCGGGAAGCCGCCAGCCGGCATCAGCCCGAGCATCGTCGAAAACAGAATGATCAACAGCAGCGCCACCCAGAAGGCGGGCACCGCAATGCTGATCTGCGAAAACAGGGTTGCGATGATGTCGAAGATGCCGCCGCGGCGCGAGGCGGCCAGCACGCCGAGCGGCAAGGCAATCGCCACCGAAAGCATAATCGCCATCAGCGCCAACGGCAGCGTCACGGTCAGCCGCTCGACGATCAATCCTGCGACCGGTACGCCATAGGTTAGCGAATTGCCGAGATTGCCGGATAGCACGCCGGTCAACCATTGCCCGTAACGCAGCAGCAGCGGCTGATCGAGCCCGAGATCGTGGCGTAGCGCGGCAAGCGTTTCCGGTGTCGCCGAGGTGCCGAGCAGGATCGAGGCGGGATCGCCGGGCAGAAGGTCCATGATGGTGAAGATCAGCAGCGAGACGATGACGAGCGTGACCAGGAGACCAGTGAAGCGGCGGGCGAGGAGCGGGATCATGCGTGCCACACTTTTGATGTGGAACGGCGAAGGCTGCGACCGGCATTGAACGGCTCGCTATGCGGCTTCCCCTCGCTCATCGTGCCTCTCAATCCGCCTTAACTGTTCGCTCACTCGTCCCAGGAGACGCCGGAGAGCACGTTGGAGGGGATTGGCTCGTTCTCCCACAGCCCTTTCAGGTGTCTGTCCCAGACGCCGAGTTTCGGCATGACGAAGAGGTAGAGCGCCGGCACGTCCTCGGCGAGGATCTTCTGCGCTTCGCCATAGATCGTATTCTGCGCGACCGGATCGGTCGTCTCCTGGACCTTCTTCATCAGCGCGTTGAAAGCGGGGTTCTTATAATTGAAATAATAGGGATCGCGCCCATAGATGTCGATGTCGAGAGGTTCGGCATGGGCAACGATCGTCATGTCGAAGTTGCGGTCCTTCATGATGTCCTGGACCCATTTCGCCGGAAATTCGGTCGGCTCGATATTCATCGTCACGCCGATTTCGGCAAACATTGCCTGCATCACCTGGGCACTGCGCGGCGCATAGGCCATCTGCGGCGATTTGATCGTAAAGGTAAAGCCGTTGGGGTAGCCGGCTTCGGCGAGCAGCGCCTTCGCCTTTTCGACGTCATAGGGCAGCACATTGGTCATGTCCCGATAGCCCGGATCGTTCGGCGTGTAGTGACTGCCGATCGGAGTGCCGAGGCCGGACCAGGCGCCGTCGATCACCGTCTTGCGGTCGATCGCCATCATCAGCGCCTGGCGGACGCGTTTGTCGTCGAAAGGCTTCTTGGCATTGTTCATGCCGGCAACGACCTTGAGCTCGGTATTGCCGATCCTGGTGACGAGCCGCGCATCGCCGTCGAAGGAACTCATCAGTTCGGGTGCGGCAAATTCCGGAAAGGCATCGAGATCGCCGGATTTCAGCGCAGCCGCCTGCGCCTGCGGATCGGCGATGAAGCGGAAGGTCACCTTGTCGAGCTTGGCGGCCGCATCCTTGTTCCAATAATCGGCATTCCTGGTGAGTTCGACCTTGTCGCCCTTCGCCCAGCTGGCGAATTTGAACGGACCGGTGCCCACTGGCGTCGTCTTGTCGTCGGCAGCCGTCTTCGGTGCGACCATCACCGAGGCCGGCCAGCCGAGCCAGTAGATCAGGCTGCCGGTCGGTGCCGAGAGATGCAGCACCAGCGTTTCGGCATCGGGCGTGTCGATCGAGGCGATCGAGGCGAAGAAGCGCTTCTGTGGATTGACCGAATCGGCGCCGCGGGCGCGATCCAGCGAAAACTTGGCGCTCGCGGCATCGAAGGCCTCGCCGTCATGGAATTTGACGCCGGTCTGCAGCTTGAACGTATAGGTCAGGCCATCGGGCGAGATTTCCCAGCTTTTCGCCAGCTGCGGCTGGATCTTGCCGGCCTGGTCGATCGTCACCAGTCCCTCGAACATGTTTTGCCAGGTCACCTGGCCGATCGCGACCGGTGCTGCGATCGTCGGGTCGAGACCGGCCGGCTCGACGCTCATGCCGAGATTGAGGGTAGTCTTTGCCGCCTCGGCCGGCGTCATCGCCGTCATCACCAGGCCGGCCGAAAGTGCGGCACCGAGCGAAAGCCGCCGGGCGAAACGCGCTGAAGGCGCAAACGAAAGCTTGATCATCATGTTCCCTTGTCCGGCCACGCTGCGATGGCAGGCCCTTTTGCGAATAGAATGGCACTATGCCAGTGCACACACAATGACGATTTTGTGTGCTCAGTGTAGCCGAAAAAGCTACACCGCAAATCCGCGGGCAATGCAAGCTCGAAGCGTCAGTCTTTCGTCTCGGCCCGGCGGCTCGTGCGCTCGCGCATGAATCTCTCGATGAAGTCGAGCAGTTTCGTCGCAGCGAAGGACAGCTGCCGGTCCGGCGCGACGCAGAGATCGACATGGGTGCGGATGCCGGTCTTGCCGGCGAGCGGAATAGCAAGGAGCTGACCCGCTTCGATCTCACGGCGAACAGTCAGCGCCGGCAGCAGCGTGACCGCAGCCCCACTGAGCACGAGCTCCTTCAGCATTTCGAGCGAGCTGGTGACGAAGACCGGATCGAGGCTCAGCCCCTCCTTCTCGAACAGCGCGTCGAAGGCCTGGCGGAAGCCGAAGGATTGATCCGGCAGCGCCAGTGCATAGTCGGCGAGCTCCCGGACGGCGATCTCGGCATGCGCTGCCGCAGGATGCTGCGGCGCGGTGATCAGATCATAGACGATCTCGGAACGCAGCCGTACCTTGGTGCCGGACATAGGAGGCGCAAACAGCGTCACCGCGATATCCGCCTCGGCGCTGTTGACGGCGTCGACCGCCTGCCGCGCGCTGGTGATCGTCACGGCAAAGCGCAGCTTCGGATATTTCAGGCTGAATTCGGCGAGCGCCGGCGCCAGCAGATTGGCGACAGTCGCGCCATTGGCATAGATGCTGACGCGGCCGCGTTGCAGGCCCTTCAGGTCTTCGATCAGCTGCTGGACGTGATCGAGTTCGCGCAACGTCCGGCCGGCGCGGGCGGCAAGCAGCTCGCCGGCGGCCGTCAGCTTGACGCCGCGGGCGCTGCGTTCGACGAGCGGCGCACCGAAATGATATTCGAGGTTCTCGATCTGCCGGCTGATCGCCGTCGGCGCGACATTGAGATTCTCGGCCGCCTGGCGCATCGAATTGGTCCTGACCAGCTCGTCGAAATACATCAGCGCCCGGATCTGCATTCACGTCTCTCCGCCATTCGGCATATTAGATCTGTAGAGAGTCTGACCCTATTCAATCAGCCGCTGCTCGCATAGCGGTCGCGCCAGGCCTTTTGAGCGCCCTCGACCGGCAGCGCGGTCGCAGCGTAGACGCCACGGGCGATCGCCCGCGCCATGACGATGGTCGCAAGGTGGCAAAGCTCCATCAGGCTCGCCATGTCGTCTCTTCGATGCTTGGCCGTCGAAGCGGCAAAGACAGTATCGCCGTCGAGCGGCAGGTGCGCCGGCAGCAGTGCCCGGGCGAGGCCGTCATGGCCGGCGAGCGAAAGCCGGTGCGCCTCGGCCTTCGTCAGCTGCGCATCGGTCACCACCGCGCCGATCGTCGTCGCAGGCGTGTTCATGCCCTTGAGCCGCATGCGGTGGTCAGCCACATCAGGCATGCCGAGCCCACCGAATTCCGCATCTTTTTCGAAAGGCGCCGCCCAGAAATGAGGCCCGTCGCCGATCGTTGCGGAGCCGAGCGCATTGACTGCGACGATCGCCGCGATGCGATGCCCGGTGCTGCTGACGGCGCTGGCCGAGCCGAGCCCGCCCTTGACGGTGGCCGTCGTCGCCCCTGTGCCGGCACCTGTCGTGCCGAGTGCGAATGTGCCCTTGGCAGCCGCCTTCAACGCCGCATAACCCATGTCGCGGTAGGGAGAATGAAGGCCCCAATCCTTGGCGCCGCCGTTCAGCAGGTCCATCAGGATCGCCTGTGGCACGATTGGAATGCGCACTGGCCCGACGGCAAAGCCGCGGCCGAGTTCGCGCAGGCCCGCCTGCACGCCGCCGGCGGCATCCAGCCCGAAGGCAGAGCCGCCGGAGAGCACGAAGGCATCCACGGCATTGACGGTCATTGACGGATCGAGCAGGCCGGTGTCGCGCCCGCCGGGCGCACCGCCGAGCACGGTGCCGGATGCGACGGCCGGCTCGTCGAAGACGATGACCGTGACGCCGGAACCGAGCGCAAGGTCGGTCGCATGGCCGACGGAAACGCCTTCGATGTCGGTGATAAGGTTGAGAAGATCGGGCAAGGGCAGATCCTTATGCGGAAAGGCGGCCGATAGGACTGTACTGCATAATTCCTTAAATCGGAATCCATTTAAGGATAAAATTATGCAGCAATTCAAAGTGTTACAGCGTCCCTTGCGCGTCTGACAAAGACGCGCGGCGCTGTAATGCCCTCAAAAAACAAGACCGGCCCCATTTGGCGGGACCGGTCGGACATCGGGAAAAGCCGCGAATGCTAATCGCGGCCTCATGCCCTCAGGCATGAAGCGGCTTCGGATGACGGCGGGTCATCAGGTCATGGATGGCCAGCCGCACCTCATCGGGCGAGCCGAAACGCTGCTCGTCGAGGTCGTGGACATGAAATTTCACGGCGATGAACTTCAGCCGATCTTCGTCGGGAATGACGATCCCGACGGGAACGCCTGCATATTCGATAACTTGCTTCTTCATAGATAGAACTCCTGCCGCACAACATGCGCAGCCATGGCGAATTGACTTGTCTGGTACCGTTGAAAGGAGGACGAACGTCACATTCGACAGTTCGGGCGGGAGAGGGCGCCCGGACGGTCATTGCCAAGCACAGATCGCCCAAGGAGATCGGCGAGAATATCGATGTCTATCATGCTCGTTCCCTATGTTGGCGTTGCACTTGAGGGGTCCCGGTAGAGCCCGGGGCCGGTGATGCTGTCTTTGATAATCTACTAACTTGGTAGAGATTACCCCATAGCCTGTCAGAAACATATTCCGAAACATGTCAAAATATCGACGATCCGAAAAAATTCATTCCGTCGTAGCCCGAACTTACAGAAAGAAACATATCAGTCCTTCGTTAAATTCGCATGACAGAATCGGAAGTTCGATCGATCACCGCGGCAGACATAGGAAGCCTTGCTGTATCCGGCAATGGTCGTTTCATTAAAAATCGACATGCCTCGAAATGACCGATTTGGTTAATGCTGGAAGCCCTGGATCACCAGCCTTCTTCGAGCACCTTCTCCAGCATGTCCGCGAAAAAATCCGCGCTGTCGATGCTGAGGCAGAGCGGCGGTTTGATCTTCAGCACATTTTGGTGATCGCCGGTCGGCTGCATGATGACGCCGAGTTCGAGAAGCCGGTCGCAGATTGCAGCCGTCTCTTCCGTCGCCGGCTCCAGCGTCGTTCTGTCGCGGACGAATTCGAGGCCGAGATAGAGGCCCATGCCGTGCACGGCGCCCGCAATCGGATGGCGGTCGATCAGCGCGGCGAGCCGCGCCTTCAGATGATCGCCGACCGTCCGGGCATTTTCCTGCAGCTTTTCCTCGGCCATGATGTCGAGCACCGTCATGCCGGCGATGCAGCTGACGGGGCTACCGCCGGTAGAGGAAAAGAAAGTGCCCTCCTTCTCCAGCGATTGCGCAATCTCCCGCGTGGTGATGACGGCGCCGAGCGGATGGCCGTTGCCCATGCCCTTGGCGACGGTGATGATATCAGGCACGACCCCTTGCTGCTCGAAGCCCCAGAAATAATGTCCGAGCCTGGAATAACCGACCTGCACCTCATCGGCGATGCAGAGGCCGCCGCGGGCGCGCACCTGCGCGTAGAGCTCTTTGAGATAGCCTTCCGGCAATGGAATGCCGCCGGCATTGCCGTAGACCGATTCGGCGATGAAGCCCGCAAGGCCTTCGCCCGCAGCATCAATTGCCTCAAGCACCGGTGTCGCCATGCCGAGATAATCCGCTGCCGTATCGGGACCACGGAAGTCGCCGCGATAGGTGTTCGGCGAAACGACGGTATGCACCCAGTCCGGCCGGGTGGTCGGTGCCTGCGGATTGTCGGCGATCGAGGTGGAGACGGCGTCGCTCGCCGCTGACCAGCCATGATAGGCTTCGAGCAGGCAGAGCATGTTGCGCGCGCCGCTATGGGCTTGCGCCAGCCGAAGCGCCAGATCGTTCGCCTCCGAGCCGCTGTTGACCAGGAAGACCGCGTCGAGCCCGTCCGGCGACAGGGCGGCGAGGCGTTCGGAAAATTCCGTGATCGCGGCATAGTGGAAGCGCGAATTCGTGTTGAGCCGCAGCCATTGGGCGTGGATTGCTGCCGCGAACCTGGGGTGGCCATGGCCGAGAATGGTGACGTTGTTGACCATGTCGAGATAGGCGCGGCCCTCGACATCGAACAAATGCTCTCGCCAGCCGCGCTCGATCTGCGGCGCCGCCGCGTAATAGTTCTTCTGCGGCCTTGCGAGATGCGCCTGCCGCCTGGCGAAGAGCGCGGCGGTATCAGGTTTCGGTGCATCTGCTTGCGGGCTGAGAAGCAGTGAGGGCGAAGGGCAGAGCACCGACCAGGCCGCCGCCGCGCGCGGTGTGGCAAAGAGTGGCGGTTCGAGACCTGCGACGTTGCAAAGCTGGACGCGCAGCCCGCCGAGCGACGAAGCCTCTCCGATAACCGTGCCGAGCGGATCGCCGCTGGCAACCTCGGCTCCATCCTCGACCGAGAGATCGAGCCCATCGAGATGCAGGGTCATGCTGTCGCTGGCAAGCGTCAGATGCTGGTCCTTCCAGCCGATGCGGCCGGCAAAGGGTGCTGCAATCGCGCTGCCTGCCGCGAGACATATGTCGATATGCAGGGCACAGGTCGCCTGTCCCGTCGCATTTCCCAGGCTCGCGCGGGAAAGCCGATATTCGCCGTAGCGTGTCGCTGCCGTGCCGTTTTCGGTTGCCACGCGGGCAAGCAGCCGCCAGTCCATGTCGGTATTCAGCCAGTTGCCGGCGGAAAAATGCGGGCTCCGCACCCCAAGATCGACATAGGCGATCCCGGCGGGATCGATGTTGGGCAGCAACGGTAGCCATCCCGATGCTTCCGGGGCGGCGACATTTGCGCCGGCCGCCTTGAGGATCGCGGCTTCCATGAGTTCGAAGGGAACGGACATCGCCGTATCGAAGATCGTCCGCTCGTGCTCGAGATTGCCGCGGACATAGTCATTATCGGGATCGACCGAAATCTGCTGCTCGCTGCTGGCAACTAGAATGACCGCGCGTGCGACGGTCAACGGCCAGAGCGCCTTCAGCTCCTCCCCGGTCAGTGGATAGATCGCCTGGTAGGCGGTGACGGCTGGCAGGATATGAAAAGGGTCGCCATCCGCCTGATGCAGCAGCGAAGCGCATGTGACGGCGAGGTCGCCGACCAGCCAGCCGCGGATGATGTCGCCGAAATCGATCACCCCGTCGGGGATCGTATGGCCACGGGCGTCGCGGTGGCCGACGACATTGTCGCCGGTGACGTCATGATGCACGGCCTGCAGCCGAAGCGATGGCGCCAACGGCTGGATGCGGCGAATGGCCATGACCATGGTCTTGGCGATCCGGTCGCGCGCCGCACTGTCGGTGATCGCGGACAGCAGCTGCACCGCGACCGGCCCGGCGCGCCTGAGATCCCATTGCAGGCTGCGGTCGAGACCGGGATGGTTGAAATCGGCAAGCGCCAGCGCCAGCCTGGCGCAGAGCGCGCCGAGGGCTGCAACGGAAGCCGGCGCCAGATAGGTCAGCTCCGTCAGCCCCTGGCCCTCCAGATATTCCAGCAGCCGGACCTGATAGCCCCGCCCGCGCACGGTCAGGACGACGATCTCCCGCCCCTCATTGGTGGGGATCACCTGCGGAACGCGCGGCGCATCCTGCCGGCTTTTGAGGTGATGGATCGCCGCATTCTGCGCTTCGAGCTCGCGGATCTCGTAGGCTGCATGGCAGATCTTCAGGACGTAGCGGCCACGATCGCTATCGACGCGATAGTTTCGATCCTGCTGGCTGCCGAGTTCGGTTAGCGTGCCGGAGAGGCTGTAATGAGCAAGGAGGATCTCTTCCGCGTCGCTGGCGGTGACGTCGGGACGCGGCAGCGCCATGCGATCAACAAGCGCCTCGTCGGTCATGACACCCCTCCCGCTGTATGATTCGATTACCTATTGAACGAGATAATCGAGTACTTGCCGTTGGCAGGCAACGGGAGATTGTCATTCGCCAGCAAAAGAGATGCAGGGTCTAGGCGACGCTCAACCCATGCGTTCGGAGGCGTAACCGCCGGGGCTTGCCGGGAAGACCACGGTGCGGTTGCCGTTCAGGAAGGTGCGGTGGTGGATATGGGCGTGGATGGCACGCGCCAGCACCTGGCTTTCGACGTCGCGGCCGATCGAGACATAGTCGTCGGGCGACTGCGCATGGGTGATGCGCGCCGTGTCCTGCTCGATGATCGGACCTTCGTCGAGATCGGCAGTGACGTAATGCGCCGTCGCCCCGATCAGCTTCACGCCGCGTTGATAGGCCTGCTTATAAGGATTGGCGCCCTTGAAGCTCGGCAGGAAGGAATGGTGGATATTGATGATCCGGCCGGACATTTTCTGGCACATCGCATCCGAAAGCACCTGCATGTAGCGGGCCAGCACGATCAGCTCCGTGCCGGTCTGTTCGACGATATCCATGATCTGGCCTTCGGCCTGCAGCTTGTTCTCCTTCGTCACCTTGATGTGGTGGAAGGGGATGTCGTGGTTGACCACGACCTTCTGGTAGTCGAAATGATTGGAGACGACGCCGACGATATCGATCGGCAGCGCGCCGATCTTCCAGCGGTAGAGCAGGTCGTTGAGGCAATGGCCGAAGCGCGACACCGTCAAGAGCACCTTCATGCGGGCGTTGCCGTCATGGATCTCGGCATCCATGGCGAACCGCTTGCAGATCGGCTCGAAGCCTTCCTTGAGTTCGGCAAGCGGCACGCCTTCCTCGGAGATGAAGCTCACCCGCGTGAAGAACCTGCCGGTATCGAGATCGTCGAACTGGGAACTGTCGACGATGTTGCAGCCCTTGTCGGCCAGATAGCTCGAAATCGCCGCCACGATGCCGCGCGTCGACTTGCAGGATACCGTCAATACGTAACTTGTCATGTCTTTCCCTCTTCCCTCTCCAAGGCCGCCGCTGTGCTTAGATCAAAGCCCGGGCCGCGAATAGGCCGGCGCACTTTCATTCATGCGACAAATTGCAAGAGAAACCATCACGTTTGCGCAAGTTCTCTCATTGCTCAGTCTGAAGCTTAGGAGAAGTTGCGCGAAAAACTGTACCGTCAGCGCCGCTTGGATGCGTATTCTCGCCTTCGGTGCTGAAGTTGGGCATGTCCGCAAAAATGTGCGGCGGTTTTGCGATCGTGACATGCGGAAACAACGAGCTAAAGCGCGGCAAGAGAATCTGATGCGACGCGCTTTAGGCCGGCGGACGGCTCGCCACCGCAACCTTGCGGCGCGGCGTGGTGATCTCATGGATGATCGCGCCGCCGATCGACGAGAGCACCAGCGAGAGGATCACGAAGAGCACCGGCTGCTGCAGGATGCCGATTGGCAGGCGATCGGCGGCGACCCTGAGAAAAGCCAGCGTGAAGGCGTGGGTGATATAGATGCTGTAGGAGCAGTCGCCGAGATAGTTCAGCCATCCGATCAGCGGCAGCCTGGAAAAATCGATGGAGATCGCGCCGTAGACGATGAAGATCGCCGGGATTCCCCAGGCATAGAACCGGCTTTCCGGCGGCATCAGCGCCTCGTTGATGAAGAGAAAGGCAAAGCCCAAGGCCGTTTCCGGCAGCAGCCGGCAGGCAATCAGGATGACGGCAAAGACGGCAAACATCGCCGGGATGCGGCGAGCTTCCTGCAGCGGCAATAGCAGCGCAAAGACGAAGTAGAAGAACATTTCGTAATTCAGCGTCCAGCCCGGAACGACCACCGGCGTGATCGTGCTGGGATCGGCGGGGTTGCTCCATGGCAGGAAGAACAGCGAGGCTGCGAGATGCGGCAGGTCGAACACCGTCGATTTCAGCAATGACGGGGCCACCAGCGCCACCGTCGCCGAAAACAGCGTCGCCAGCCAGTAGAGCGGCACGATCCTCCTGATGCGTCGGCGGGCGAAATCGACCGGGCTCATGGCGCGTCCGCTCGTTGTCAGCCACATCACGAAGCCGCTCAGGACGAAGAAGATGTCGACGCCGGTTTCGCCATAGATGACGGCGGTGGCGTCGACCGCGGGATTGACTTTGGCGAGCTGCAATATCGCGTGGAAATAGACGACCATCAGCGCCGCGATGGCGCGCAGATACTGAAGCTGGACAAGCATCGAGCGTCTTGCTCCCTCGAGCATGATGCCGAAAAGTGTGGGCGGTTTTCGGACGACATCATGCTCTATTTCTTTGATTTAGAACAGGATTCAGATTTTAGGCCGATCCGGCCTAAAATCATCCTGTTCTAGGCTCGCGCGGGCCTCGGTCTCAGCCGTGCCGCTGCGGTCAACTCAATACATCTGCCGGACGACCCTGCCGGATGCGCGGGCTGTCGTGGAAGCGCATATATCCGACGACGAACCACAGGAGACCGGCGATCTTCATCGAGAAGACCGCGGTTCCCCCGATCATCATATTCAGAAAAATGAAAAGAGAAAGTGAATGGGCGCAGCGCCGCTGCGCCGCCGTGCGCCCGGCGGGAAAGAGGCAGACGAACAGCCATAAGGCGATGACGCCGAAGATCGTCGCCGCGTAGATCAGGTAGACATAGCCGCTGTCGGCGAATTCGGCCACCCGGTCGACCGAAAGCCCAAGGATGGCGAGCGGATCGAGCTCCATGATCTTCTTCATCGTCAGATTGATGCGGCCGGTGAAATTGTCGCCGGTCGCATTGGGTTTCAGCACGTAGACGAGGAAGCCGGCGGCGACGATCAGCGGCATCAGCGCCAGATTGAAATTCTTCGGGATCTTCGGAAAGACGAAGTAGCCGACGATGCAGGCAAAGCAGAAGATCAGCATCGTGCGCGTGTCGTTCGTCACCAGGATCAGCACGGCCGTGCCGATCATCAGCAACCGGTCCCAGCGGCCAAGCTTCTCCCACATCGAAATCAGGTAGACCGCGATCACGCCGCAGAAATTGGCCAGCGACACCTGTTCGAGGAAGATCGAGGAGGAACGATGGTCGATGATCCCGAAGGAGAAGCGCTCGGGAAAGCCGAGCGCGTTCTGAAAGAGGCCCGTCGTGTTGTAGCTCAGCGGCAGCAGCCCGCGTGTATTGGCGAAATAGTCGGACGGGTGGACGATGCTGACGTAGAACGGCACGCTGACGATCTCGAAGATCAGGAAGATCATGACGGCAAAACTTGCCCAGCGAAAGGCGAGCTTCATCGTTTTCTCGTTGCTCCAGCCGCCGAGCCCGGTAAAGCAGAAGATAATCAGCACGTTGCGGAAGTGATCGATGAACAGCATGCGGTTGAGCACGCTGACATAGATGGTCACGATGAGCGTGAACAGCAGGAACAGGAAGGCCGGAAGGTCGGTCTCGTAGATCCCCTTGTGCAGGATGTAGATGATGGCGCTCGCCATGATCAGGCCTTCGCTGGCGGCGACATGCGTTATCGACAGCGGCACGATGTTGTGGTTGATGAAGGCGAGAATGCCGTTGTAGAGCACGGAGAGCAGGCCGAGCCAGAGCACCGTATGATCGGTGCGTGATGTCTCGCGGGCAGCATCGAGCCGGTTGCCGGCTACAATGCCGGCTACAGTGAATGTCGCTGTCCTGTGATCGACGACTGCCATGCTCATTTCCCCGCAGGCTTGACGGCCGAGCAAGTGCCGGCATCGGCTTTTGCCGCCTCGGCAAGAAGCCGCATCTGCGGCCGCTCGATGCCCTTGCGCGGCTGGACGTTGAACGGCTCGTCCGCCGGCCACCATTCGCCCGCCGCCCAGTAGGACCAGCCGAGCCAGACATCGCTATTCCCGGACATGGTGGCGTAGATCTCGGTCAGCCCGCTCATGCAATCCTTGTCGGCGGAGGCGCCGAATTCGCCGAGAAAGCCGCGTTTGTGGTTCTGCTTCAGCCAGGCAGTGACGCCGTTGATCGCCGCGACTGCGGCGCCTGCACCTTCGCAGGTCGGATGGGTTCCGGAGGAATCGGCGTCGAGATACTGGTGGACCTCATAGGCGTAGAAGTCGAGCGGATCGCGCACGCCGAGCATCACCGTGCCGTTGGCGCCGCCGATCACATCCTTTTCCCAGCTGCCCGCGCCGCTCCATGCCGTGCCCGGCACCAGGATGAGGTTGCGCGCGCCGACGGCGCGGATGCTGCGGATCGCCGCATTGGCGGCATCCAGCCAGTCCGTTGCCTTGATGTCGTGCGGTTCGTTCATCAGGCCGAAGAGAACGCCGTCCTGATTGGCAAATTCGACGGCAAGCCTTGCCCAGAAATCCCCGAAGGCGGCATCCGTCGCCGGCGCCGTGCCGACCTGGGTCTTGTCGTAATAGCCGAAATTATGCGGGTCGAGCAGAACCGTCATGTCGTGCTTGCGGATCAGACCGATCGTATCTTTGATCCGCTTGAGCTCATCCTCGTCGAGCCGTCCGCCGAGCGCCGGCTGCAGCCGCTCCCAGCGGAAGGGCAGCCGGATGATGGTCATGCCCTTCTTGGCGAAATAGCCGATCGTGTCTTCGCCGGGATAGGTATAGTTGGTGCCGTAGATGCCGCCGCGTTCGCCATATTCACCGCCGGACAAATTAACGCCGCGATAACAGGGAGCCTCGGTCGCAAAGGTCGGCGACGGGATCAGAGCGGCCGCAAGCAGCAGCGCTGTCAGATGTCGTGTCGTCCTCATGGCATCCTCGCAATCGCGGCAAATCGCAACATCGGCGTCGCTGAAGTTATTTTAACGGTCCGTTAGCTAAGAATTTCTAAAGTATCTGCACCTCGGCTTCAGTCTTTCACGCTGGGCGGGACACGAGTGCGCGTATGAACCAGCATGACAGGAACAGGGTAAGCCGGCTCCCTGGCTGGCGCAGTTTTGAGCCGTCTCAGACTGCGCCGGAAGGCGTGCGCATGCGCAGTCCTGTCGTCCGTCCGGATGATTTCGTCCGGCCATCGCCCGAACCCGCCCCGCCACCCGTCGTGCCGCCGGCAAGCATTGCCGAAAGCCGCCAAAATGAGCGTCCGGCGCCTCCTCCAAAACAGCCTGTCGTCGACGCGCCGTTGAATGCAGCGTCGGCACCTGCCGCCCCGCTTCTCGACCTCCGCTCCAGTATCGCCGCGATCTGGAGCCGGCGGTTGGTCGTGCTGGGGCTGGGCCTTCTCGGAGCTGTGGCCGGCGGGGCGGTGGCGCCGCTGATCGCCCAGAAATTCACCGCTGTCAGCAGCCTCTATTTCGACCCACGCCAGATCGGCCTTGCCGACGCCAGCGCGCAATCCTCGGGCCCCTCGCCGGAAATGATCTCGGCGCTGATCGACAGCCAGGTGCAGATCCTGACTTCGGGCAATGTGCTGCGCCGCGTCGCCGAAGCCATGAAGCTCGGCCAGGATCCCGAATTCACCGGCGGTCGGACGGATGGCGCCGCCGTGATCGGCACTCTGCAGAAGGCGCTGGTCATCACCCGCGAGGCCAGCACCTATGTCGTCTCGCTTGCTGCCAYGACCAACGATCCCGAAAAATCCGCAAGGCTTGCCAACCAGGTCGTCACCTCCTTCACCGAGGAGGAGAACAGCGCTTCGAACGGCATCTACGAAAACACCTCGTCGACACTTGATGGACGGCTCAACGACCTGCGCCAGAAGGTGCTGGAAGCCGAGCAGGCTGTCGAAACCTTCCGCGCCGACAATGACATGGCCGCGACCGAGGGCAACCTGATCTCCGACCAGCGGCTCGTCTCGCTGAACACGATGCTGGTGACGGCACAGGAAAAGACCATCCAGGCGAAGGCGCGCGCCGATGCCGTCGCCAATCTCCGCGTCGAGGACATTGTCGCCGGCAACCAGGCGGAGGGCGGCGTCACCTCGCCGCTCGTCAGCCTGCGTCAGCAATATGCCACCCAGGCCGCCGCCGTCGGCAGCCTCGAAAGCCAGATGGGCACGCGTCATCCGCGCCTGCAGGCGGCCCGCTCCTCGCTGCAAAGCATTGGCGGCGAAATCAAGGGCGAATTGCAGCGTCTCGCCACCTCGGCAAGGGGCGAATACGAGCAGGCAAAGGCGGCCGAGGACAGCATCGCCAAGGAGCTTGCCGTGCAGAAGGCGCTACAGGCGAGTTCGTCGGACAAGCAGGTGGAACTGAACGAATTGCAGCGCAAGGCGACGGCGGCGCGCGATATTTACGAGACGGTGCTGAAACGCTCCAGCCAGACGAGTGAAGAGCAGAATTTCAACCAGAGTAACATTCGCGTCATCTCGCCGGCCGAGCCGCCGGTCAAGGCCGATGGTCCGGGAAAGAAAATCCTGCTGGTCGCCGGCATTATCGGCGGTTTTCTTGCCGGTTTCGTCGTCGGCGCGGGTTTTGCGATCCTTGCCGGTCTCTTCGGCCATCCCGTCATCAGAAGTTATTTCAGGAAGTCGCCCGCTGCGGCCGCTTGATGACGGTCGTCGGTTTTCCTACATCGGAAGAACGGCCTATTGCCGGCAGGAGAGTTCCCATGCGGCTGTTGATGATGCTTCTGATATCGCTCGTTGCCGTGCCGAGCCTCGCCCCGGCGTCCGCCTTTGCCGTCGACTGGACGAAATCCGTCGATTCGGGCGTTCAACCCCTCTATCCCTACAAGGGTCTTCCCGGCGTCAAGGCGCAGCCGGACAAGAAAGAGGAGGAATCCTACAATTGCCGCACCGAAACCGTGCAGATCCGCCGTCGTTATGACGAAATCTTCCGTTCCGGCGGCATGCCGACGCTGATGTATGTCTGCGAACGCGACGGCTTCGTTACCACGGGTGGCAAAGTTCCGCTCCGCGGCCACTATCAGCCGGTGCGGTGAGGGGCTTCAGGCGGTCAGCAAAGCCGCTGGATGCGCCTGCCGGAAACGTCCGATCGGAAGCTCCATCCTCAGATAGTCGAAGCCGGCATTTGCTTCCGATCGATCGACGACCGAATATTTGACCATGCCCTCTTCCTCCGTGCGCCGCAGCGGCAGGCTTTCGGCCGCCGCAAAGCCCAGCCGCTTGTAAAGGCCGATCGCTTTTTCATTGTGGGAGAAGACATGCAGCTCGGCGGTTTCGACTCCGAGCCCGGAAAACATCCACTCCAGCAGTGCCCTGCCGCAATGGAACATCAGGTTTCGCATATCGCTCGCCCGGCCGCGGATGACGTTGTCGAATTCGGCCGAACCGGGCCGGATGTTGCAGATGCCGAAATTGCCGAACCGGTTTCCGCCGGGATCGCAAATGACGAATAGGATTCGGTCGGCGGCGGGCAGGGAGATGGTTTCGAGCCACTGCCGCGTGCGTTCCTGGGTGGCGTTAAACTGGCTGAGGAAAAACGGCATCGACTGGTTGCGCCACGTCGTCAGGTCGTCGATCAGGCCGGGCTCGTCGAGCATCGACCTGTCGATGCATTGCAGGTCGCCCACGTGCCTGCCGCTATCGTCCCTGATCGCAAGTCGGAGCCGTCTGGCCGGATCCGCATTGTCCTTGAGGCTGACGATATCGACCTGCGCCATGAACGACTATCCCTGAGTGTCCGCTCACGCCTTGCGGCAGATGCAGTAGCCGCCCGGCGAGGAAGACAGCACCAGCTTGCCGTTCAGAACCGGATCGACTTCGAAGCGGTCGGTTTCCGCCAGATAATCGGTGACGGCCTTCAGCGGCTCGTTGCCGCGCAGCCAGACCTTGGAGCGTTTTGTGAAGGCCTGCTCCTCCGTCAGGTGGCCGATGAGCGTGTCGGCGACGACGAGGTAGCAGCCTTCCGTCACCAGTGGACCGTAGGCGCGGCATTCCGCCAGGACATGCTCGTAGGAATGGTCGCTGTCGAGTACCACCATCACGCGGGCGCCCGGCGGGATCTCGGCCTTCACGGCGGCAAGCACGTCGTCGTCGACTGAACCGCCCTGGATCATCTTGATCCGGTTCGACATCGGATGGGATTCGATCGACTCGCGATTATGGGCGCGGATGTCGATGTCGACGCCGACAACCTTGGCCTTGTCGTTGCCCATGGCGGCGAGGATCGACGCCATGAAGATCAGCGAGCCGCCGCGCGCAATGCCGGTTTCGATGATGACATCGGGCTTGGTCGCCCAGATGACTTCCTGGGTCGCCAGGATATCGACCGGAAGCTGGATGATCGGCACGCCCATCCATGACCAGAGATAGAAATAGTCGAACTTGTCGAGCCCGATGAGTGTGTTCAGCGATTGTTGAAAACTTGCCTCATCCTTGCCGAGCGCAAGCGACATTTCCCGCTTGTGGGCTTCGAATTCGAGACGATCGTCCTTCGTGGTCATGACTGTTCTTTGTCCTTCGCTGTAGGGCTGTCTTAAACCGACTGCCGCAATGCCGTGCTGTTGTGGTAGATCCGCCCGGCCGCCATATCGAGCAGCGTTACCGCTACCCGGTCGATATCGGCTTCGCTCATGTCATGATAGCTCGGCAGGTTGATCGCGCGACCCGGAATGCTCCAGGCGTTCACGTTCTGGGGCCGATCTTCGAACATGGAGAGGCTGGAGAGGGGATAAAAGAAGACGCGCGCATCGATATTGGCGGTCTCGAAGGTCTGCTGCATCATCTCGCGGGTAATGCCCGTCGACGGATGGAAGACGGCGGTCGGCATCCACGCGCCGTTGATCGTGCCGGTGTATTCCGGGTTCATCGTGATGCCGGGCAGCGCCGAAAGCCGGATCATGTAGGAGGCCAGAATTTCGCGCTTGCGGTTGACGAGTTCCTCGATGCGCTCGAGTTGGGCGCATCCGATGGCCGCCTGGATGTTGGACATCTTGTATTTGAAGCCGATCGCATCTGGCCAGAACTGCTTCGTCTGTCCCCGAGCCCGGCCGTGATTGCTGAGCGTCAGCAC